>WLOB01000180.1 GCA_009699505.1 Actinomycetota bacterium
CGTGCGACCCGTCGGCCCTTGGAAGCGGACCGGGGGCGGGCCGCCCGCGCCGACGGCCCCTGGAGGCGGACCGGGGGCGGGCCGTCCGACCCGTCGGCCTCCGCGAGCCGGCCGCCCGGCCGCCGCCGCCGTCAGGCGACGATGAGCAGGCCGCCCGGGCGCACGCCGATCTCGGCGCGCTCCGTGCCGCCGACGAAGTCCCCGTCGACCTGGAACGGCAGGGGCCGGTCGTCCGTGCTGCGGATGACCGCCGACGTCAGCCCCGGCACGCCGTCGACCGCGCGGTGCCGGCCCAGGTCGAGCGAGGGCACCAGCGCGCGGAGGGTCACGCCCGGCATCACCGTGGGCCGGGAGTGGCGCAGGACCGCTCCGGAGAGGTGCCCCGTTCCCAGGCCCTCGCCGTGCAGCAGGCGCACGGGGCGCGACGCGAAGTACGTGAACTCCGGCGCGTTCTGGAAGATCGCGGTGACGCCGTGCAGCTCGCGGCCGTCGGGCAGCTCGAGCACGAGCTTGGGCGGGTTGCGCACGTAGTGGCGGTTGAAGGTCCCGACGGCGGCGGCGGTGTAGAACCACGGGCCGAAGCGCGCCTTGAGGTGCGGGCGCTGGTCGACGCGGTCGACGACGCTCGCGTCGAGGCCGACGCCGGCGGCGAAGGTGAACCACCGGTCGCCGATCCGGCCGACGTCGACGGCGCGGGGCTCCCAGCGGTCGGCGAGCGCCAGGACGTGCTCCGTGGCGTCGACGATGTCGCGGGGCATGCCGACCAGGCGGTGGAAGACGTTCGTCGCCCCGCCGGGCAGCGGGACGAGCGGCACGCCGCTGTCGACGAGGCCGTTGGCCGCCTCGTTCACGGTGCCGTCGCCGCCGAGCGTGACGACCGCGTCGGCGCCGGCCTCGACGGCCGCGCGGGCGAGCTCCGTGGCGTGCCGCGGGCCCTCCGTGTCGACGGGCTCGACGTCGAAGCGGTGCGAGAGCGCGTGGACGACGAGGCTCCGCAGGCGCGGCGAGGTGGTCGTCGCGTTCGGGTTGACCACCACCGTGAGCCGCCGGCGCCGGGACGAGGTCAGCGCCGAGGCGTCGGGGGCGGGCGCGGAGGCGGGCACGACCCCTTCCAACACCGCCGGGGCACCCGCGTTACGCCGCGGACCGGTCGCGTCCCCCGGCCGGCGCGCACCGCCGGCCGGGCGCCGGTGCGCCGGGCGCGTCCACGCGGACCGGGTCCCGGCGGCGCGAAGTACGATCGCCGGGTGCCGCTCCCCGAGGATCCCGAGCTCCGTCGCATCGCCCGCTTCTGGGACGCCCGTGCCCGCGAGGACGCGCAGCGGTACTCCGTGCCCGGCGGCGCCCGCGTCGCCCCGGCGACGTTCGACGGGTCGGGCGAGGCCGTCCTCCGCGCCCTGGAGTCGACGCTCGGCCTCACCACCGACGGCGCCGGCGTGGCGCTGGACCTCGGGTGCGGCGCGGGCCGCGTCACGCCCGCCCTCGCGGCCCGCGCCGACCAGGTCGTGGCGGTCGACGTGTCGCAGCGCATGCTCGACGAGGCGGAGGCCCGGGTCGGGTCGTCCGACGCGGTCCGCTACGTGCACGCCGACGCGGGGGAGATCCCGCAGCTGCCCGCCGCGGTGGTGGACGTCGCGCTCGTCCTCGGCGTCCTGCCGCACCTGCCGACCGCCAAGCTCGTCGCCGCGGTGCTGCACGAGCTCGGGCGCGTCCTGGCCCCGGGCGGGGTCGCCGCGTTCGACGTCCGGTCCGGCGCGCCGGCCCCGGTGCTGCCGGGGGAGGACGACCTGCCCGAGCACGTCTCGGGGCACCCGATCTGGCGGGGCATCGCCCTGGACCTCGAGACGCTCGCCGCGCTGGCGCACCAGGCCGAGCTCGTCGTGGAGCGGATCGAGGGCTCCGGCACCTCCCGCTGCCTCGTGCTCGTCCGCCGCGACGAGCTCTGACGGGCGGCGGGCCCCGTCCCGCCCGCGGGGTCCGACGGCCCGTCGGCACGCCGTCCGCTCCGGCCGGATCGCGCGCACGTACGGCGTCCGGACTGCGCCGGGGCGCCCGGCCGCACTGGTACCCTCGCGGCGGCCCCGTCCCGGACAGGCCGTCCCCCCATGCCCCACGCCTCCGCAGCCCCCCGTTCACCGCGCACCCACCGCGCGCGCCGGATCCTGGTCGGGGGTGCGCTGAGCCTCGGACTGGCCGCCGCCCTGCCCGCGGTCGCCTCGGCCGACACCGCCCAGTGGTCCGAGTTCGCCCAGGCGGGCCTGCCGCAGCCCGTGCAGGTGCACCCCGCCGAGGGCCAGCAGAAGATGATCATGGCGGCGATCCCCGGCGGCGGCTGGAGCGCCGGCACCAACACGCTGCTCGAGCTCTACGGCTACATGGACTGGTGGACGAAGCTCGCCCAGTCCAAGGGCATCTCGGTCCACGTCATCACGCACCGCCAGGGCGGCTTCTCCGGCGCGGTGCCGCTCGAGATCGCCGACCTCGGCGACGCGCTGCAGAACATCCGGGACCAGAACCCCGGCGTGCCGATCTGCATCTACGGGCTGTCCTCCGGCGGCCACCTCTCCGCGATGCTGCAGATCCTGCGGCCGGACATCACGAAGTGCGCCGTGTCCGACGGCGGCCCGCTCGACATGGAGGCCTTCTTCCAGGACTCCGGCGAGCTGCGCGGCATCACCCTGGGCGACTTCTTCCAGGGGCAGACGGCCCAGACGCAGGTCCGCGACTGGTTCAACACGCCGGAGCACCCCGACAACGTCTCGCGGCTGTCCCCGTCCACGCAGACGGCCCGCATCGGCGACCTGTTCGCCATCGAGGCGGGCCGCAACCCGGACAACAGCCCCTCCGACCGCTCCGTCGGCGACCGGCAGGGCGAGCTCATCCGTCAGCGGATCCCGGATCGCACGACGGTGCGCTACGTCCACGCGGCGCGCGACGGCGAGGAGTCGCTGCCGACGGCGCACAACCTCTACACGTCGTTCCTCGACAGCTCCCCGGGTGGCGCCGAGGCCACCGAGGCGCGGCAGATCTACGGCGAGGCCGCCGACTGGATGCTGCGGCAGGCCGCGAAGTGGACGGCCGCGCAGAACCCCGCGCCCGCACCGGCCCCGACGACGCCCCCGAAGGGCGCCACCGACCTGACCTCCGTCGTGAAGCGGCAGAAGGTCGCGATCGCGCTGCGCGCGTCCGACGTGCGCCCCGACAGCCGCGGCCGCGTCCGGCTGCGCGTCCGGTGCACGAAGGCCACGACGTCCTGCAAGGGCACCGTCCGGGCGACGATCTCCGGCTCGGCGTCGCGGTCGGTGTCGTACAAGGTCACGCCGCGGCGCTCGACGTACGCGACCGTCGTCGTCCCGCTCAGCGCGCGCCAGCTCGGCGTGCTCGCCCGCCGCTCGAGCGTCGTGGCGAAGGTCCGCATGACCGCCGCCTCGCCGCAGCGCACGCGCGTCACGGTGACGGACAACCTGCGGATCCGCCGCACCGCGGCGATCGCCCGCAAGTACGCGCCGTCCCGGTAGGCGACCGGGACGACCCCGCCCGGCGGCGCGCCCCGCCCGGCGAGCGCCCTAGAGGACGGGCGTGCGGTGCTGCACGCTGCCCACGAGCAGCGACGCGGCGCCCACGACCTCGCCCGCCGCGCGGACCGCGGTGATCCGCGGGCCGACCTCGCGCAGGGCGCGCGCCTGGCGCGCGGCCCACGGCAGCGCGCCGACCAGCGCGGCCGGCCGACGCGTCGCGGCGGCGAGCACGAGCGACGCCCCGGCCAGCGTCGTGGTCGCCGTCGCGGCGTTCAGGACCAGGCGCCCCGTCAGGAGCTCCCGGCGCAGCTCCGGCACGCGGGCCACCAGGCTCGGCATGTGCTGCAGGTCGCGGTGGTGCAGCACGAAGCCGCGCGCGTCGCGCGGGAACACGGCGTGCTGCACGAGGGCACCGGGCGCCCACGCGGTCCGCGCGCCGGCCCGGATCGCCCGCCACGCCAGCACGGTGTCCTCGCCGAAGGGACGCCGCGGCGCCTCCTCGTCGTCGGCGACCCAGTCGTCGAAGCCGCCGGCGGCAAGGAGCGCCGTCCGGTCGATCAGGAGGTTCGCCGTGGCCCAGAGGGGCGTGGGGGCGGGGTACTCCAGCGTCCGGTCCCACGTGCGCCGCGTCGCGGTGGGGTCCGCGGCGACGGGTCCGGCCACGAGCTCGGCGGCGTCCGCGGCGGTCCAGAGCGCCGCGAGCCAGCCCGGGGTCGGGTAGCAGTCGGCGTCGGTGAAGGCGACGTGCGAGCCGGTCGCCGCGGCGACCCCGGCGTTGCGGGCGCGCCCCGGCCCGCCCGCGCGGTCGTCCAGGCGCACGACCCGCGCCCCGGCCCGCGCTGCGAGCTCGCCGGTCCCGTCCCGCGAGGCGTTGTCGACGACCACGAGGTCGAACGGGGGTGCGCCGACCTGCGCCAGGACGCAGCGGACGGCGCGCTCGATCGTGTCGGCCGCGTCGCGGGCCGGCACGACCACCGTGACCCGCGGCGCCCGGCCGTCGGCCGTGCCGCCGATCGCGTCGTCGGCCGCGCGGCCGACGACGTGGTCGGCGTCGGCTGCGGTGCGCGGGTCGTCGGCCGTGCCGCCGGCGTCGTCCGGCGCGCGCGGGTCGCGGCCGTCCGTCACAGGTAGTCGTTGCGGCGGAACCACCAGACCATCCCGCCGAGGATCGCCACCATCACGCCGATGAGGATCCAGAACGCGTGGGACTGCGCCTCGCCCGGCACCTTCACGTTCATCCCGAAGATGGACGCGATGAGCGTCAGCGGGAGCACGATGACGGTGATGGCCGTCAGGACCTTCAGCGAGTCGCTCTGCGCGTGGGCGAGGACCGACTCGTTCGAGCCCTCGAGCGCCTCCGCGACCTCCTTGAAGTTCTCCAGGGTGTCCCAGACCCGCTCCGACGCGTCGTTGATGTCGTCGAAGTAGAGCTCCTGGTCCTCCACGAGGTACCGGCGCGCCGCGTTGAGGTCCTTCAGCGCCGTCCGCTGCGGGCGGACGATCTTGCGGAAGTTGATGATCTCCTGCTTCGCGTTGGAGATCTCGCGCACGATCTCCTTCGAGCGGCCCTCGAAGATGTCCTCCTCGAGGTTCTCGAGCTTGTTGCCGATCTTGCGCAGCATCGGGAACGACGCGTCCACGCACTCGTCGACGATGCGGTAGAGCAGGTAGCCCGGCCCGCGGGAGAAGTGGCGCTCGCGCTCCTCGTCGCGGTCCTGCACCCGGGAGAAGAGGTAGTCGATCGTCCGCAGCGGGCGGTTGGGGATCGTGATGACGAAGTCCGGCCCGATGAAGACGTCGAGCTCGAGCGCGTTGAGCCGACCGATCGCCTTGTCGTAGTGCGGGAAGTGCAGGACGACGAAGATGTAGTCGTCGTAGACGTCGACCTTCGGCCGCTGGTTCCGCGAGGAGATGTCCTCGTAGTCCAGGGAGTGGAAGTCGAAGTGCTCCTGGAGCCACGCCATCTCGGCGCGACCGGAGCGCCCCAGGTTGATCCACCGCAGGCCGTGCGCCTCGACGACGTCGACCTGGGGGGTGTCGGGCTCGTCGTGGCCCGAGGAGGTGGACTCAGCGGGCCGGCTGCCGAACCCGAAGCGCGGACGGGGGAACGTCGGCACCGGGACTGAGGGGATCGTCGTCGACGGCGGGCACGGTCCACCGGAGTCTACCCGGCGCCTCGCCGGCGCCCGTCGACCCCGCCCGGCGGACCCGGGCACGACCGATCGACGGGGGCCTTCTCTGTACCGTGCACGCCCATGACTCCCCCGACCGCGCCCGCGGCCGCCCCGACCGCCGCGGAGGTCCGCGCCGCGGTGGACGCGGTGCCGCTCTGGTACCACTCGATCGACCTGCCGCACGGGATCACGACGCCGGGCTGGTTCGACCTGCGGCCGATCATCGACACGATGCCGTGGCCGGACCTGCGCGGGAAGCGGTGCCTCGACGTGGGCACCTGGGACGGGCAGCTCGCGTTCGAGATGGAGCGCCGCGGCGCGTCCGAGGTCGTCGCGATCGACCTGAAGGACCAGACGCAGTGGGACATCCCCGTGCGCGGCCGCCCGCTCGCCGCCCCGGTGCTCGAGGGCATGGTCGGCGAGGACAAGGCCGCGGGGTTCACGACGGCCCACCGGCTCCTGGGCTCGAAGGTCGACCGGCGCGCGATCTCCGTCTACGACCTGACGCGCGAGGCCGTGGGCGAGTTCGACTTCGCCGTCTGCGGCAGCCTCATGCTGCACCTGCAGAACCCCGTCAAGGCGATGGAGGCGATCCGCAAGGTCACCACGGGGCACTTCCTCTCCGCCGAGATGCTGCGCGTCCGCGCGACCCTCCAGCACCCCCGTCGCGCCGTCGCGCTGCTCGAGGCCGACGAGGGCCTCGTGCAGTGGTGGCACCCCAACCTCGCCGCGCACCGGCGCATGGTCTGGGCCGCCGGCTTCGTGACGGAGAAGCAGAGCCGCCCGTACGTGATCCGGCTCGGCGAGGGGCACCCCACGGGCTACACGCTGAAGGAGCGCGCCTTCGCCCTCGGACGGCGGGCGCTCTTCGGCCACCACGGCCTGCCGCACGTCTCGCTGCTGGCCCGCGTCGACCACACCGTCGACGCCGTCGCCCGCTGAGGGAGCGCCGGGCCCCGCCCCGAGCGTCGTTGTCCGATCCGCGTCGGACGTCGCGCGGCCCGGGGCACCCGGGGACCGGCGGGCCCCGCACGAAGCCGCTGCACGCCCCGGGGATCCGGGGCACCTTGATACGCTGCCCCGGCAGCACCGATCAACACATCCAGAGGGGGGGAGGGACTGGCCCGTGGAACCCCCGGCAACCACCGCGAAATCGCCGACGCGGAGAGGTGCCAATTCCAGAGAGATGTGTGGCTGGACCAGTACGGACCTCCGCCACACCCTTTCGGCGGAGGACCGACGAGGAGTTCAGCCAGATGACTGCCAGTTCCCTGACCTGTCGCGAGTGCGGCAGCACGTACCCGCTCGAGGCGCACTTCGTGTGCTCGCGGTGCTTCGGCCCGCTCGAGGTGAAGTACGAGGAGCACCCCTCCGCCGGTGACCCCGACGCCATCAAGCGCCGGATCCAGGCGGGCCCGCAGAACATCTGGCGCTACGCCGACTTCCTGCCGGTCGACCGCGTCCCGGTGCTGCCCGCCGGCGGCCCGGGGGAGACGCCCGGCCTCGAGGGCCTGCCCGCCGGCGTGACGCCGCTCGTGCGCGCCGACAACCTGGCCAAGGAGCTCGGGCTCCGCGAGGTGTGGGTCAAGAACGACGCCGCCAACCCGACGCACTCCTTCAAGGACCGCGTCGTCGCGGTCGCCGCGGCCCGCGCGAAGGAGCTCGGCTTCACGACGCTGGCCTGCGCGTCGACCGGCAACCTCGCCAACGCCGTCGCCGCCGCCGGTGCCGCGCTCGGGATGCCCGTCTACGTGTTCATCCCGGCGGACCTCGAGGAGCAGAAGATCCTCGCGACCGGCATCTACGGCGCCACCGTCGTCACCGTCCGCGGCAACTACGACGACGTGAACCGGCTCTGCACCGAGATCGCCGGCGAGCGGCCCGACTGGGCGTTCGTGAACGTCAACATGCGCCCGTACTACGCCGAGGGCTCGAAGACCCTGGCGTACGAGATCGCCGAGGACCTCGGCTGGCAGATGCCCGACCGCATCGTCGCGCCGATCGCCTCCGGTTCGCTGTTCACGAAGATCGGCAAGGGCTTCCAGGAGTGGCAGGACCTCGGGCTCCTCGACGCCGACGCGTCGCTGCCGATCATGAGCGGCGCCCAGGCCGCCGGGTGCAACCCGGTCGCCCACGCGTTCGAGCAGGGCCAGGACGTCTGCCGTCCCGTCAAGCCGAACACGATCGCCAAGTCGCTGGCCATCGGCAACCCCGCCGACGGCCCGTACGCGATCGAGCTGGCGCGCAAGACCTCCGGCACGATCGACCAGGTCACCGACGACGAGATCCGCGCGGGCATCGCGCTCCTCGCCCGGACGACCGGCATCTTCACCGAGACCGCCGGCGGCGTCACCACGGCGACGCTGAAGAAGCTCGCCGACTCCGGTCGCATCGGCGCCGACGAGCGCGTGGTGATCGTGATCACCGGCGAGGGCCTCAAGACGTTGGATGCGGTCCGTGGCACGTTCGAGTGCCGCGAGATCGACCCCAACTTCGACCAGTTCGAAGCGACCGCGGAACACCGCACGGAGGTGTCGGTCTGATGGCCGAAGTCACGTTCAAGATCCCGACCCAGCTGCGCGCCGCC
>WLOB01000181.1 GCA_009699505.1 Actinomycetota bacterium
CGCGCGGCGCCGCTCCGCCGCTCTCCGACGCAGGATCGGCACCCGACCCGGCCGCGCACCCGGCGCGGGAGCGCCACCGGGCCCGGTCGCGCACCCGGCGCGGGAGCGGCGCGCGACCCGACCCCGGACCGCCCCCCCGCGCGGGCCACGGCGGGCCCACCCCGACCGTCGGCCCGCGGCCCGGACCCGTCGCGCGGCCCCGCACCCAGCGGGTACGGTGCGCACCGAGCCATGTCCCCCGTACGCGGTCCCGTCCCCCTCGTCCGCGCGCTGCCCGCGCTCGTGCTCGCGCTGGTCGCCTGCGCCCTGCTGCCCGCCCCCGCCGGCGCCGCCGGCCGCACCTACGTGGCGTTCGGCGACTCCTACACCTCCGGGCTGGGGATGCCCGACCAGCGCGCCACGCCGTCGGGCGAGCCGAACTGCTTCCGCTCCGCCCGGAACTACCCGTCGAAGGTCGCCGCGCGCCTCGACCTCGGGGCCGAGCGCACCGGCGGCTGGGCCGACTTCTCGTGCTCGAACGCCACGCTGTCGGGCCAGGCGCTGCTCTCCCCGCTCGACCTCCTCGGCGAGGTCGCCCTGGCCGAGCGCGCGGGGGCGCTCGGGAGGGACACCCGGTTCGTCACGCTGACCGGCGGCGGCAACGACCGCTGGGACGCCGCCGGGCTCGGCCTCTTCGCCGGGGCGATCATCTGCCTGAACGACGAGGGGTGCGGGCCGAACCCGTCCGCGCAGACCTTCGGGCGCCCCGGGAGCGTCACCGCTGCGGCGTACGCGGCCCGGGCCCGGCCGGCGATCGACCGCATCCGCACGCTCGCCCCGCGGGCCCGGATCGCGCTGGTCGAGTACCCCGAGGTGCTGCCGGCCTCCGGGCCGCTGTGCCGCACGGACCAGCTCGCCACGACGCCGGCCCCGGCCGGGTCCGCCGCCTACACCCGCGCGGCCACCTCCGCCCTCTTCGCCGCCCAGCGCCCCGCCGCCGAGGCCCTCGGACTGACGTTCGTCGACACGACCGCCGCCACGACCGGGCACGACATCTGCCAGGAGTCCCGCTTCCGCTGGTATGCGCGCTCGGGCGACACCGGGGCCGACCCCGTGCACCCGACCGAGGACGCGCACACGGCCATCGCCAGGGTCGTCCTCGCCGCCCGGCCCAGCCTGCCGAGGGCGCGGCTCACGGGGCCGTCCTCGGCGCGGGTCGGGCGCACCGCCACGTTCCGGGCGACGAACCTCGTCCGCGCCACGGGCTACCGCGCCCGCCTGACCCGGCGGCTGAGCGTCGCCGGTCGGACCCGCACGTGCTCCGCGCCCGTCGGGGGCCGCCGGACCGCGTCGGGGACCGCCTCGTTCAAGGGCCGGGTCCCGTCGCGCCTGACGTGCGCCGGGGCGCCGCGGGCGTCCCGCAGCCGGGTGACCCCGGCGGGTCGCTACACCGTGCGGGTCTGCGCCGAGACGTCGTCCGGGTCGTGCCGGTCGACGGGATCGACGGTCACGCGGTCGGTGCGCGTCTCGCGCTGAGCGACAGAGCGGCCGCCCTGTCGGCTCGACGGGCCCGTGGCCGGACCTCCCCGGTCCGGAGCCGGCGCCCGGGTGACCGACCGGCGCGGGCCGACCGGCCCGCGCCGGCTCTCAGCGCGTGGACACCATCGGCAGCTGGTTCTCCAGCGCGAACTTGCCGAGGTGGTCCTCGGTGCCCTCGAGCGGATACTCGCCCGTGAAGCACGCGTCGCAGTGCCCGGCGCGCTCGCCGCGGACGGCCTCGTAGACGCCCTCGAGCGACAGGTACGCCAGGGAGTCGCAGCCGATGTGCGCGCGGATCTCCTCGACGGACCGCTCGTGGGCGACCATCTCCTCACGGGCGGACATGTCGACGCCGTAGTGGCAGGGGTTGCGGATCGGGGGCGCGGTGATCCGGAAGTGGACCTCCTTCGCACCCGCGTCCTTCAGCATCTTCACGAGCTGGCGCGTCGTGTTGCCGCGGACGATCGAGTCGTCGACGACCACGAGGCTCTTGCCGCCCACGACCTCGGGCAGCGGGTTGAACTTGAGCCGCAGGCCCTGCTGGCGCAGCTCGTTGCCGGGCTGGATGAACGTGCGCTGGACGTAGCGGTTCTTGACGAAGCCGTCGTCCATCGGGACGCCCGTGGCGCGCGAGAAGCCGCGCGCGGCCGGGATGCCCGAGTCGGGCACCGGGACGACGAGGTCGGCCCCGGGGACCGGCGACTCGCGCGCCAGGATCTCGCCCATCCGGCCACGGCTCTTCTGCAGCAGGTTGCCCTTCATCCGCGAGTCCGGGCGGGCGAAGTAGATGTACTCGAAGAGGCAGAACGACTCGCGCTGCCCGGGCTGCACCATCACGGACGTGACGCCGCGATGGTCGAGGATCACGAGCTCGCCGGGCTCCACGTCGCGGACGTAGGTCGCGCCGATGATGTCGAGCGCGCAGGTCTCGGACGCCACGACCCAGGCGTCGTCGGCGAGCTGCCCGAGGACGAGGGGGCGGATGCCCTGCGGATCGCGGAAGGCGTGGACGCGGTCGCGGTCCATGATCACCGTGGAGTACGCGCCCTTCAGGCGCGGCATGACCTCGACGATCGCGTCCGCGAGCGAGTCGGCCTCGGTGTTCGCCAGGAGCGCGGCCATGATCTCGGAGTCCGTCGTCGCCCGGAACGTCACGCCGCGCGTGGCGAGCTCCGTGTGCAGCTCGACCGCGTTGACGAGGTTGCCGTTGTGGGCGAGCGCGAGCTCCCGCAGGTCGTTGCGGTGGACGGGCTGGGAGTTCTCCCAGTCGTTGCCCCCCGTCGTCGAGTAGCGGGTGTGGCCGACCGCGATGTCGCCGGTCAGCGCCCGCAGGTCGTGCTCGTTGAAGACCTGCGACACCAGGCCCAGCGCGCGCTGGGTGATGATGGAGCCGCCCAGGTCGGCGGCGGCGATGCCGGCCGACTCCTGACCGCGGTGCTGTAGCGCGTACAGCCCGTAGTAGGCGAGCTTCGAGACGTCGTGCCCCGGGGCGTAGACGCCGAAGACCCCGCACTCGTCGCGGGGGCCCTCACGGTGATCTTGGGTGGAAACCATGCGCCGGCGCCGGGAGTAGGGAGCGGGATTTCACCGCGACACCTCTTGCGAAGATAACAGCCGCTTCACGCGGCACTGTGCGGAGGGGGCCGACCGGGCACGAGGACCGGCCGGACGTCCAGCGCCCGGGGCCCCGGCGCCCGCCCGACGCCGACCGGCCGTCCACCCCGGGACGCCCGCGGGCACCCGCCCGTGCGTCGGCGTCCGACCGGCCCCGTGGCCGCGTGGGGCGTCCGGCCGCGGCCCGGCACGGGCGCGCCGTACCCTCCGTGGGGATGTCGACGCGCCCGACCCTCCGCCCCGGCCCGCTCTCGCCCCGCCGCAAGGTCCCGCGCGAGATCGCCCGTCCGTCCTACGCCCTGCTCGGCGAGCCGGGACCGACACACCCGCCGCGGGCGCGCACCCCGGAGGAGCTCGCGAACATGCGCACGGCGTCCGACATCGCGTCGGAGGCCCTCGCGGCCGCCGCGGCCGCCATCGCCCCCGGCGTCACGACGGACGAGCTCGACGCCGTCGCGCATGGCGTGATGATCGACCGGGGCGCCTACCCGTCGACCCTGAACTACCGGGGCTACCCCAAGTCGACCTGCATCTCGATCAACGAGGTCATCTGCCACGGGATCCCCGACCTGCGGACGACGGTCGAGGAGGGCGACATCGTCACGATCGACGTCACCGCCTACTACGGCGGCGTGCACGGCGACCTGAACCAGACGTTCGCCGTCGGCGAGGTCGACCAGCACGCGAAGGACCTGATGGAGGCGACGCGCCGCGCGCTCGACGTCGGCATCGCCGCGGTCCGGCCCGGCGGGCAGGTGCGCGACATCGGCAAGGCGATCGAGAAGTTCGTCCGCGGCCGGTACGGGATCGTCCACCAGTTCGGCGGCCACGGCATCGGCCCCGACTTCCACGACGGCCTGCACGTGCAGCACAACTTCGACCGTCGCGGCGGCGGCGAGCGGTTCTTCCCCGGCATGACGCTGACGGTCGAGCCGATGCTCACCCTCGGCAGCCCCGACGCCCGCGTCTGGGAGGCCGACGGCTGGACCGCGGTGACGGTCGACGGCTCCCGCTGCGCCCAGGAGGAGCACACGATCCTCGTGACGGAGACGGGCACCGAGGTCCTCACGACGCACGTCCCGCACTAGGGGCGGCGCCCGTCGCGGCCCCTGGTGCGACCGGGGCACCCCCGCGCCCTCTACCGTTCGCGGACCGCGCGACCCGCACCCCCGCGGTCGCGCGAGAGCAGGAGACCCCCTCGCATGACGGCACGACCCTCCCCCACGACCCGCGCCCTCCTGGCGGCCTGCGCCGCCCTGCTCGCCACGCTCGGTGGCGCCTCGACGGCCGCCGCCGCCTCCGGCGACACCGTCCGCCTCGCGCCACCCGCCGCGCCCGTCGCCGCGACGCCGCGCATCGTCGGCGGCACCACGCTGCCCGACACCTCCCAGGCGCCCTGGACCGTGGCGATCTTCACCTCCGTCAGCCCCACGAGCGGCGAGGGCTGCAGCGGCACGGTCGTCGACTCGACCCACGTCGTCACCGCCGCGCACTGCTTCATCGAGAACGACGGCCGGAAGGCCGCCCCGTCGCAGGTGAAGGTCGTCGCCGGCACCACGAGCTACTACGGCGCGCCGAAGGACCCGGGGTCCACGACGGTCGGCGTGCTCGCCGTGCGCACCCACCCGCGCTACGACCCGGCGGAGTTCGACGACGACGTCGCCGTGCTCACCCTCGCCACCCCCTTGAACCTCGCGACGGGCCGGATCGCGGCGCTGCCGCTGCCGCCCGTCGGCTCGTCGATCCTGCCGCGCGACCGGTACGCGTACGTCTCGCGCGCGGTGCAGCTGTCGGGCTTCGGGATCACCGCGAGCGGGGCGAACGACTTCGGCACCCTGCGCACGGTCGGCGTCGGGGCGATCCCGATCGGCTTCTGCGGCACGGGCTCCTCCCGCGACGCGGCGGGCACGGACGCCCCCGCGATCCTGCTCTGCTCGGACCGGCGCGGCGCCGGCGCGTGCCAGGGCGACAGCGGTGGCACCGCCGCCGTCGGGCCCGTCGGCGCGCGCGTCCTCGCCGGCGTGATCGACACGTCCGGCGCGGACTGCCAGGAGGGCCGCAACCTCTACGCGAACGTCGCCGCCCCCGAGATCCGCACGTTCATCGACGCCGCGCTGCGCGAGCAGGACCTGCCCGCCGAGGCGACGCCGCTCTCGCCGCGCGGCGGCGGCAACGTCAAGCTCTCCGGCGCCGCCATCGTCGGGCGGACCGTGACCTGCCGCCGCGGCTCGTGGCGGAGCGGCTCGCGCTTCCGCTACGCGTTCGTGTTCGTGAAGGGCGCGAAGGAGCGCAACCGCGGGCTGAGCTCGAAGCGGACGTACAAGGTGCGCTCGAGCGAC
The DNA here is from genome assembly GCA_009699505.1 of Actinomycetota bacterium. Taxonomy (GTDB): domain Bacteria; phylum Actinomycetota; class Thermoleophilia; order Solirubrobacterales; family Solirubrobacteraceae; genus Patulibacter. The sequence continues at coordinate 5,472 of WLOB01000181.1, forward strand.
CGCGGCTGGTCCGTCTCGTGCGCCGTGCAGGCCAGCAACGCGGGCGGCACCGGCACGACGTTCTGGCCCTTCGCCACGAAGGTCCGCAGCCGCTGAGCGGCCGGGTCGCCGCCGGGCGCCGGGCGGCGGGCGGCGAGGCCTGCTCCACCGGCTGCCGCCGGTGGCGCCGCGGTCCCCGCCCGGCGGGCGTCGACCGCCGGGCGTCGGCTACTTCTGCCCGCGGCCCGCGGCGAGCTCGGCCGACGCCTTGGCGTACCACGCCTCGTCGATCGCGCCGGTCGCGACGCCCGCCTTGCGGTAGCGCTGCCCGAACTCGCGGCCCGGGCAGCGCCCGCGCGGAGCGCCCTCCCGGAACGGCAGGGAGACGACGACCTGGGCGACGTTGTTGCCCTCGTCGGACTCCCAGAGGGCGTTGCCGGGGTCGGCGGTGTGGACGTAGGCGAAGCAGCCGCGCAGGCCCGTCACGTCGATGTACTGCTCCGGGTAGGCCGGCGGGTACGTGTCGGACCAGCCCACCGAGGTGCCCAGCGTGACGGCGCGGCGCTCGCGGTTGGTGCTGCAGGCGGGGTAGACCTCGCGCCGCGGCGTGCCTCGCAGGCCCGGCCGGGTGCGCTCGAGGTCGCGCAGGCAGTAGGCGACCTTCGGGCCCGTGCGCACGACGGTGGTCTTCGTGCCCGTCGCGTCGAGCGCCCACAGCTCGAACCGGGCGGCGTCGTGGAACTTCCAGTACCGCCGGTCGAGGTGGCCGTACTTGTACTCGAGCCGGCCCGCGGTGTCGACGCGACGCGTCCCCCCGTCGGCGCGCCGGACGAGCTGGTCGGCCTCCATGAACTTCGACCCGCGGACGACCCGCCTCCCGCGCAGCGACGCGGGGCCGGCGCCGACGTTCTCGATCGAGTTGCCGGCCCGCAGCAGCACGCGGCCACGGCCCGGGCGGTCGGTCTCGAGCCCGAACGGGCGGCGCATCATCAGGTCGGGGCAGCGGAGCCCGGCGGCGTCCGGGGCCGTGCACGGGTTGGCCGGGTCGACCGGCGCCTGACGGGTCGTGGCGGTCGCCGAGGGGCGGGCGTCCCCGTCCCCCAGGGCGGCGGACACGGTGCCCGCGCCGGTGGCGACGAGGGCGGCGGCGAGGACGACGATCGGCAGGGTCCGGACGCGGCGCACGGCGGGGGATCCTACCCGCCGGCCGCCCGGTCGACGCCCGGTCGCGCGGGGCCTGGACGGGTGGCGACGGGGGCGACGGTCGGCCGGCGCGGTGGGCCGGCGGCGGTCCGGCAGGGCGGTCGTCCGCAGAGCGGGAGCCGCGGAGGAGCCGCTGCCGACCCCGCGGTCAGAGCTGCAGGCGCGGGTACTCGATCGCCGGGCACCGGTTCATCACGACGGTGAGCCCCGCCGCACGGCCCCGCTCGGCCGCCGCGACGTCGATCACGCCGAGCTGGAGCCACGCGGCCGACGCCCCGATGCGCACCGCCTCGTCGACGTGCACGCCGGCGTCCTCGGATCGACGGAACACGTCGACCACGTCGATCTCGTGGTCCTCGCGGGCGGCCTCGAGCGTCGGGTACGCCCGCTCGCCCAGGATCTCGTCGGCCCCCGGGTGGATCGGCACGATCGTGTTGCCGCGCGAGCGCAGCAGGGACGCGATGCGGTGGCTGTCGCGGTCGGGTCGTGGCGAGCACCCGACGACGGCCCAGACGCGCGGCGTCGCCAGCAGCCCCCGCACGGTCGCGTCGTCCACCCCGTCAATCGTGCTCATGGGCCGAGGCTACGCGACCGCCGCTCAGGCGCGGAGCCGTCGGCGGGCGCGCCGCTCAGCCCGGCGCCGGGCGCGCTCCCGGGCGGCGACCGCGGCGCGCAGCCGCGGCAGGCCGAGCACCGCCGCGACCGTGACGGCCCGCAGCCGCTCGTCCTCGATCTCGGCGACGGAGAGGTCCCACGCCGAGACGACGAACCGGGTCCCGCGCAGGTGGTCGAAGCGCGCCAGGCGGGCGAGCTCGGCCCCGTCGGCCACGACGACCGCGTCCTCGGCCAGCGGCCCGAGCGTGCGCAGGCGGGCGACCGCGGCGCCGTCGATCGTCAGGTCGGCCTCCAGCGCCCGCCGGCGCCACCCCTCGACGGCCCGCCGGACGACGACCTCGCCCTGCCGCACGCCGAAGACGTCCACGAGCAGCCGCGGGCCGACGGGGACGTCGTCGGCGGCGACGAACGGCGCCTCCGCCAGCACGAGCCCGGTCGTGGCCCGCACGAGGCCCTCGTCGTCGCCCTCGGCGAGCAGGCGGCCGTCGCGCCGGACCTCGACGGCGTGCCCGAGGCGGCGGTCGCGGATCGTCCGCACGGTGAGGTGGCCCGGGGACCACAGCTCGTGCACCAGCACGCACCGACGGTAGCCGCCACCGGGTCCGGACGGCGCCGGTGGGCGGGGTCGGGCGCGGCGGCCGAGGTGGCGCACAGCTCCGGGCCACGTCGACGGACGGGGTGACGCCGGAGGACGGGGTGACGCCGGAGGACGGGGTGGCGCCGGAGGACGGGGTGGCGCCGGAGGACGGGGTGGCGCCGGAGGACGGGGTGACGCCGGAGGACGGGGTGGCGCAGAGGGCCGAATGGCGCCGACGGCCGGGTGGCACGGCCGGCCGGTCGGCGTCGACGGCCGGGTGGCACGGCCGGCCGGGTTGGCGTCGACGGCCGAGCCGGCGCCGACGGCCGGGTGGCCCGGTCGGCCGGGTGGCCCGGTCGGCCGGGTCGGTGCCGGCGGCCCAACCGACGCCGACGGCCGAACG
>WLOB01000182.1 GCA_009699505.1 Actinomycetota bacterium
AGGGCCCCGGAAGTTCCGGGGCCCTTCGTGATCAGGAGATGGCGAGACCCGGACTCGAACCGGGGACACCACGATTTTCAGTCGTGTGCTCTACCAACTGAGCTATCCCGCCAGGACAGGCGATCAGGGTATCGGAGGAGGCGTGCCGCGCGCCGTCCGACCCGGACGCGCAGGGACGCCGCGGCGCTACCCCTCGCAGGTGTTCGGCAGCCCGGCGAGCAGCGGCATCGGGTCGACCGCGTCGCCGCGGTGCGCGGACCACGGCGTGGGACGCATCTCGAAGTGCAGGTGCGGCTCGTAGTCGCCGCCGCTGTTGCCGGCGTCGGCGACCCGTTGCCCGGCGGCGACGCGCTGGCCCGGGCGGACGACGATCGAGCCGGCCCTGAGGTGCAGGTAGCCGTAGTCGATGCGGTCGTCGCCGACGAAGATGATCGTCCAGCCGCCCCCGGCGCCGTCGTAGAACACCTGCGAGACGGTCGCGGCGGTGACCGCCACGACCGGCGGGAAGCCGGAGAACGTGCCGATGTCCTGGCCGTTGTGCGCGCGGCCGGCCTCGCGGGCGGAGTGGAAGCGCTGGGCGCCGAGCGAGCGGAAGTTGCACCGGCCCCGGACCGGGAAGACGTAGCCGTCCTTCGCGGCCGGCGGCGCCACGGGCGCGGCGGGCGGGGCCGGGGCCGGGGCGGGTGCCGCGACCACGAGCGAGCGGGCCCGGACGATGCGGCGGCCCGTCTGGTCGCGGGCGATCAGGCGGAGGCGGTAGGTGCCGGGGCGGGCGGCGAGCCGCTGCGTGAGGGCGGCGGTGACGTCCACGCCGGAGCGGACCGTCCCGAGGGACTGGCGGAGGACGACCCGGCGGGTCGTGCGGTCCTCGACGCGCAGCTGGGCGCGGGCGGCGGTGATGCGCGAGGCGTCGAGGCGCAGGGCGATCGTCGGGGCGGCGGCGCCGACGGCCCACGTCGGCGCGCTCACGGCGAAGCGGGTGAGGACGGCGCGGACGCGGGCGGGGGCGTCCGGGATCGTGCGGGGGACGCGCGGCGTGCCCCCGGCGGCCGGCGCGGACGCCGGGATCGCGGTCGTCGCGACGGGGGAGGCGGCGACGGCGCCGCCGCTGGCGGTCGTCGCGACGGTGGATGGTGGCGTCGTCGGCGTCGGTGCCCCCGCCCCGAGGGCTGGGGAGGCACCGACGCCGGCGGCGCACGACAGGGTCACGGCGGCAAGAAGGACCGCTGTCGTCTTCACCGGTCTCGTGCTGGGCACGAGGCCGAGTGGGTGGGTTGCCCGCGACATGGCTCGAGGAATGTGACGGGCCGGACGCCCCGATCGCCGCGCGTGGAGGTTCGGTGCAGCTTTCGGGACCCGGGCCGTCCCGGCCGCGCAGGTTCCGTGCAGGTTCGGCCCGTCCTGCACGGGACGACCCGCCGCGGCGCCCCGTCGGGGCGCGCGCCCTACGCCGTGACGGCGCCGGCGATCAGGAGAACCACGCCGATGACGCCGGCGAGCACCGCGCCGATGCCGGCGAGCTTCGCGGCCTTCTCCGAGCCGGCGACGATCTCCTCCTCCGAGCGCGTCGAGACGAGGAACGCGCCCTTGTCCTGGGGCTTGGCGAAGACGAGCGCGCCCGTGCGGTCGGCGACCTCGCCCTGGACGTAGAGCCCCGTCCCGGGCCGGATGACCCACTCCTCGCGCTGGAAGCCGAGCGTCCCCGAGTCGTTCGTCGAGCGCAGCAGGCTCGCGAGGAACCCGCCGCCGTCCTGCTGCACCCGGTCGGCCTGCTCGAAGCGGTCGACCACGCGCTCCGGCCGATCGATCTCGGCGCCGTCGGGGTGGATCACGACGGTGCCGGAGTCGTCCGACAGGGCGAACGGCGCGATCGAGCTGTTGTCCGAGACGACGTCCTCGCGCTCCTGCCGGGTGCGGTGCGACTTGCCGTCGCGCGTCGTCGTGACCATCTCCCAGTACTTGTGGGTCACCTTCGTGCGGACCCAGACCGCGTCGACCTTCGACTCCGGCGCGTCGACGAGCCCCTGCGGACCCGGCTGGGCGCGGCCGACGGCCTCGCAGCGCTGGGAGAAGCTGCCGCCCCCGACCTCGTCGGCGACGCCCTTCGAGAGCGTCGCGACGTCCCCGCACGACAGCGTCTCCGTCGCGGTCGCGGTCCGCGCCTTGCCGCGCTCGTGGCGGGCGTAGAACGCCGCCCCGACGGCGACGACGATCAGGACGAGCCCGGCGATCAGCACGAGGGCACCCTAGCCCGCCGGGGGGCGCATCGCGAACGGCGTTCCCGGCGGGACGGGCCGCACCCGCCCGCGGCCGACGGCCGGGGCGCCGCCCGGCCGGGGTGCGACGCACCGGATCGACCGTCCGTCCGCGCGGGCCCGTCGACCGGGCGCGGCGCGCCCATCGCGCGACGGCGGCGGACTAGGATGGCGGGCAACGCCGTTAGCCACAGCGGCCGACGGCCCGCCCGCCCGGAGAAGGACCACCGTGTCGCACCACCCACGCCCAGCCGACCGCCACGGCCGTCCGGCAGCCCCGGCCCCCGCGCCCCGCCGGGCGCTCCCGGCCGCCGGCGTCGACGCGCCCCCGCGGCCGTGAGCGCGTCGCCCGCCGGCCCGCGGGCCGTCGTGCTCGGCCTCGGCGTGGGGGCCCTGCTGCTCGCCGGCTGCGGCGGGGGCGACGACGCCCCGACGAGCGCTGCCGGTGGCCGGGGCAAGCCGGCGATCGGGCAGCCCGAGGACTTCACCGCCAAGCGGAGCCTCGTCCCGAAGGCCGAGAGCGCCACGGCCGAGGGCGACGGCGGGAGCTACGTGCCGACGGGCACCATCGTCGCCGACTCCGGCTTCCGCCCCGAGCGGGACGGCTTCTCGTTCGAGAACTACGGCAACGACGTGGGGCCGGAGAACCTCCGCACAGGCAACGTCCAGACGCTCTTCGGCGACGTCGTCTGCCTCCCCGGCACGTCCGAGGACTGCCGGCTGACCCCGGCGGCGCGGACGTGGATGGAGAACCAGAACGAGAGCATGGGCGGCGGCCACTGCCAGGGGTTCTCCGTCCTCGCGCTGCGGATGTTCGCCGACAAGGTCGAGGAGACCGACTTCGGCGCACGGCGCACCGCGAACCTCGAGCTCGTCGGCAACACCGACCTGCAGTCCTCCATCGCGGAGCACTTCACCTACCAGGTGCTCCCGCCCATCCTTCAGAAGCGCGTCAGCGGCACGCCGAGCCGGGTCCTGCGGACGCTCGTGCGCCGCCTGAACGACGGCGGGGAGCTCTACACGCTGGGCATCTACAAGCGCGACTTCACCGGCGGCCACGCGATCACCCCCTTCGCGGTGGAGGACCGGGGCGACGGCGAGCACCGCATCCTCGTCTACGACAACAACTTCCCGGGCGTCACCCGCGCGGTGGACGTGGACGTCGAGGAGGAGACCTGGCGCTACGTCGGCGGCACGAACCCGAAGGACACCGACGAGGTCTACGAGGGGGACTCCGAGACGGGCACCCTCGAGCTCGACCCGACGCTGCCCGGCGAGCTCGAGTCGTCGTGCCCCTTCTGCGAGGCGGGCGAGGGGACGGAGGAGGACGCCGGCAAGGGCTCCGTCCTGCCCGAGGAGGACCGCTACACCGAGCTGACGCTGACGGGCGACCCGGCCAACCACCCGCACCTCGTCTTCACGGACGACCGGGGCCGGCGCACGGGCATCGTCGACGGGCGCTTCCTCCGCGAGATCCCGGACGTCGAGGTCGTCAAGACCTACGCGGTGACGAACTGGGACGAGGCGCCCGAGCCGCGGTTCCGGCTGCCGGAGGGCGAGGAGTACTCCATCACCGTCGACGGGTCCCGCCTCAGGAAGGCCACGAAGGCGAGCGTGAACCTCGTCGGCGACGGCCTGGCGATCGACCTCGACGGCATCGAGATGGCGCCGGGCCAGAAGGACGAGATGGCGCTGCCCGGCGGCTACGGCATCACCTACCAGACGAACTCGCGGTCGGAGATCCCCACCTCGCCGGAGTTCTACGCCGGCCTCGTGAAGGGGAACGCCGCGCTGAACTTCGCGGCGACCGCCGTCGGCGTGCGGAGCGGCTCGACCGTGTCCTTCCTCGTCGACCAGGAGAACGAGGCGGTCATCCTCGACTCCACCGGCAGCGAGGGCCTGGAGGGCCTGAAGCCCCAGTTCCTGCTCCAGCTGACGAAGGCGGACGCGCGGGGCCGCGTCACCGCCTGGCAGCGCCTGCTCGAGCTCGACGGGACGAAGGAGCAGAAGGCCGGCTTCGAGTACTCGACCGCGCCGAGGAGCGGCAGGCGGCTGCCGATCGTCGTGCTGGACGAGGACGCCGAGGTCATCAGGACGCTGACGGCGAAGCCCACGACGCCGTAGGCGGGCGGACGGCGGTGCCGGGGCTCAGGCGGAGGCGCCGGGCCGCGTCACCCCGGGGCGGGACCAGATGTCGTTGCACGCCTCGCAGGTCTCCGGCGGGATGACGCCCATCCGCATGAGGACCGCGAACGCCTTGCACCCGACGCAGATGCCGGCGAGCGACTCGAGGCCGGCGAAGACGACCATCAGGCCGAGGCAGACGTTCGCGAACGCGGTCCAGCCCAGCGCCAGCCCGCCGACCGCGGCGGCCGTCGTGACGACGGCGCCGATCGCCTGCGCGAACCGCTTCGGCGGCCCGGGCGTCGGGCGCTTCTCGCCGAGGGACCGCGGCGCGACGACGTCCATCGCCAGGCGCCCGAGCGGGCTGAACGTCGGCCCGGCGGCGGCCCGGGCGACGAACCCGTAGGCGATCGGGACGAGGAGCCACTGCCAGCCCGTGGCGAGGGCGACGATCGCGGCGACCATCACCACGAACGCGACGAACCGCGCGGCCTTCTCGTTGACGGGATTCGGAAAGCTGAATACCTGACCCACGATCGGGACTATACGCCGTGGCCGATCGGGCTCCGGGACGACGGGGCGGGCGACCGCGGGTCCGGGAGCGCGTGCGCCCCGCCCTCCGGCCCCGCGTGCGCGGGGGCTCCGGGCCGTCCCCGGGAGCCCCACACGTGGAGGCCGCGCGGTGGGCCGGGCGCGGGGCGCGATGATGCGGGGGTGAGCGAGAACGAGACCAGCACGCCGACCGAGCACGGCGCCCCGCCGGCCGGCTCGCCGATCGTCCCCGACCCGACGGGGCCCGTCCTCGCCCCCGCCCGCCGGTCGACGGCCGCGGAGGAGGCGCGGACGATGGTCGCCTCGACGGCCCAGGGCGTCCTGGCGTCCCTGACGTCGACCGGCGACCCGTGGGGCTCCGTCGTGACCTACGGGGCGCTCGACGACGGCTCCCCGGTCTTCCTCGTCTCGCGGATGGCCGAGCACACGCGCAACCTCGAGGGCGACGAGCGCGCGAGCCTCGTCGTGGCGGAGCCGCCGAACGACGAGAACCCCCTCGACCGCGGTCGCGTCACGCTCGCCGGCCGCGTGCACCGCCCGGAGGGCGAGGGCCTCGCCGCCGCCCGCGCCGCGCACCTGCGGGCGATGCCCTCGGCCGAGCTCTACGCCGACTTCGACGACTTCCTCTTCTTCGTCCTGCGGGTGGAGCGCGTGCGCTGGGTCGGCGGCTACGGCCGGATGGACTCCGCCACCGCCGAGGACTACGCCGCGGCCCGCCCGGACCCGGTCGCCCCGCACGCCGCCGGCGCCGTCACGCACCTGAACGAGGACCACGCCCACAACCTGCTCGAGATCGCGCGCGCCCTCGCCGGCTTCCCGGACGCGACCGCGGCCTCCGCCGTGCGCGCCGACCGCCACGGCATGGACCTGGCGGTGGAGACCCCGCGCGGCACGGCGTGGCCCCGCGTCGGCTGGAGCGCCCCGATCGACGAGCCGGGCGGCCTGCGCGCCGCGTCCGTCGACCTCGTGCAGCGGGCGCGGGCGGCGGGCTGACGGGGCCCGAGGCCGACCGGGCGGGGACGCGGGCGGGCCGGGCCGTGGGCGGGCCGGGGCCTCAGCCCCGTGGCCGCAGGCGCCCGAGCAGCTCGAGCGCCGCGGCCTTGTGCAGCGGCTCGTTGAGGTTGCCGCACTTGGGCGACTGCACGCACGAGGGGCAGCCCGACTCGCACGGGCACTCCTCGATGAGCCGCTCCGCGTCGGCGGCCCAGGTCTCGAACTCGCGGAACGCCTGACGGGCGATCCCGACGCCGCCGACGTGGCCCTCGTAGACGATGATCGTCGGCCCGTTCGTCTGCGGGTGGAGGTTCGTCGAGAGGCCGCCGACGTCCCAGCGGTCGCACATCGCCAGGAGCGGCAGCACCGCGATCTGCGCGTGCTCCGCGGCGTGCAGCGCCCCGAGGACGTGCTCCGTCGGGAACGGCTCGAGGCCGATCGGCGCGTCGCCGGCCCCGCCGCCGGGGACGGACCGCCGGACGCCGCCGCCGACCGGACTGCCGGACGTCGGCGCGTCACCGAGCCGGCCCGCGACCTCGGCCGCGAGGCCGTCGGTCCCGTGCAGGTCGCGGACCGCGGACGTCACCTCGACGCCCCCGTGGATCAGCGCACCCGGCTCGTACCAGACGGCCTCCGTCGTGTACGAGACCGACGGCAGGTCGACCGTGCGCAGGTCGACGATCTCGCCGGTCTTCCGGCGCCGCCGCTGGTAGGCCAGCACGGTGTCGGTGACCGTCACCGTGCCGTAGGAGAGCCGCATCGGCCCGCCGAGCGTCTGCACCTCGCGGCGGTCGAGCACGCGCTCGAAGAGCACCTCGATCTCGCGCTTGGGCTCCGTCCACCACGTCCCGCCGAACGGCTCGACGACCGCGTAGCCCGACTCGAGGTCGAGGCCCTGCACCTCGTACTGGCGGCCCTGGTGCAGGTAGACCGCGCCCTCGTGCACGGTCGACGGCGCCTTGTCCTGCTCGACGTGGCCGATCTCCTCGCCCGTGGTCCCGTCGACGATGACGACGCGGTGGGTGGTCGCCGAGCGCAGCGCGACCTCGCCGGCGGGGAAGCCGTGGCCGTCGACGGGGCGGAAGACGCCGCCGCGCTCGCGCAGGTCGCCGCGGCGGACGAGCTCCTCCGCGTGCGCCCGCCAGCGCGGCCCGAGCGCCGGCTCGTCCCGGTCGTCCAGGGGTGCCTCGTACGCCGCGCAAAGCAGGTGCGGCAGGTGGATCGACTCGTTCTCGTGCTGCAGGATCGCCGCCTCGACCGGGCGGCCGAGGAACTCGTCGGGGTGCCGGCAGAAGTACTGGTCCAGGGCGTCCTCGCCCGCGACGTACACCGCCAGCCCGCGACCGCGACGGCCCGCGCGGCCCCACATCTGCCGCAGGGACGCGACGGTGCCGGGGAACGTCACGACGACGCACGCGTCGAGCTCGCCGATGTCGATCCCCAGCTCGAGCGCCGTGGTGGTCACGACGACGCGGACCTTCCCGTCGACGAGCTGCTGCTCGAGCTCGTGGCGCTGGCCCGTCGTGTACCCGGCGCGGTACGGGACGACGGCGCGCGCCAGGTCGAGGCGCCCGCGCTCCTCGAGCTGGTCCTTCGCGATCTCCGCCACGACCTCGACGCCCTTGCGCGAGCGGATGAAGCAGATCGTGCGGGTGCCGGACTCGGCCAGGTCGGCGAGCATCTCGCCCGCCTCCGTCAGCGCGGAGCGCCGCACGCGGCCCGCGATGAGCTCGGACGCGTCGAGCAGCTCGACGTCGGGGTTGGAGCCCGGCGACTCGAGGTCGGAGCCCGCGGGCGCCTCGACGGGCGCCTCGACGCCGTCCCCGCCCACCGCGTCCCAGAGCGCCGCGGAGTAGGCCTCGACGTCCACGTCGGACTCGTCCTCGGACTCCGCGCCGTCGCCCCCGGGGTGCACCGTGGCCAGGGGCCCGTCGCGCCGCAGGTCGGGCAGGTCCGCGTTCTCGCGCCGGACCCGGGCGGCCGTGGCGTGCTGGTCGTCGTCCTCGTCGAAGAGCGGCGGGTTCCACATCGCGATCTGCCGCGCGGTGCCGGGCGCGCCGTCCTCGTCGATCAGCGCGACGTCGGCCAGGCCGGTCAGCGCCTCGACGTGCTCGACGGGGTTGGCGATCGTCGCGGAGGCCAGGAGGAAGCGCGGGCCGGTGCGGACGGGGCCGGCGTCCGTCGCCGACCCGGCCCGGCCGTCCGCCGCGCCGCCGTCCGCCGCGCCGCCACCGGCCGCACCGTCCTCCGCACCCGTCGACCCGGCGGGAGCCGGCCCCCCGGCCGCC
>WLOB01000183.1 GCA_009699505.1 Actinomycetota bacterium
CGAGGACTCCGTGATGGCGCACGGGGCCGCGCCGTCCGCGGCGGGCTGCGGGCGACCGGCCGCGGGCGGCGTCGACCGGGGCCGCCGCTATCCTCGGACGCGTGCTGCCCCCCGAGCCCGCGCTGAACGGCCAGGACCAGGACGTCGTCGAGCTCGTCGACGCCGAGCTCGTCACCTCCGCGGAGGCCGACGACGCCACCGAGGTCGACGCGACCCGCGTCGACGTGCGCGAGCTCGCGCGCCGCAACCCGGCCGTGGTCGCCGCGACCGCCGCCGCCGTGGTCGGCACCGGCTTCGTCGCGGGGGCCATCGCGACGGCCGTCGTGTCGCAGAAGATCGCGTCGGTCCGCGGCCGCCGGGACATGCGGCGCCTGCCGCCCGTCGTCGGCTCGCGGCGCTTCCTCGTCGACGTGCACCTGCTCGGCAAGGGCTGAGCCGCCGGCGGCCGCCGCACCGACGCGGCCGTCCGCCCGGCGGCGTACCCTGCCTCGCGTGATCGAGGTCCGCGCCGAGGTCGGGCCTCCCGGTCCGTACCGCCTGCCCCGGCCGTCCGCCGACGGCCTGCTGCGCGCGCGCGACGGCGTGCTGTTCCGCTTCGTGCGCTCGGACGGGCACGACGTGCTGCTGCGGGCCGCCCGGCTGCGGGACGGCCGCGTCGTCCTCGGGGCGCGCGCCACGCCCCGCCCGGAGGAGCAGGCCCGGACGGCCGCCGCGGGCGCCGAGCGGGCCCGCGCGGCCGCCGACGGGGCCCTCGGGCGCTGGCGCTTCGCGCTGGGCGTCGACGTCGACCTCGCGCCCTTCGTGCAGGCGCACAAGGACGACCCGCTCATCGGGCCGTCGATCCGGGCCCGCCCGTGGATGCGGCCGGCCCGGCGGCTCTCCGTCTTCGAGGCCCTGATCTGCGCGGTCTGCGAGCAGCTCATCGCCTACGAGGACGCCGTCCGGATCGAACGCCGGCTCATCGCCCGGCACGGCGTGGTGCGGGCGCCCGACGTCGCGACCCACCCGCGCCTGCGCGACGCCCCGGACGCCGTCGAGCTCGCCGACGGCACCGTGCCCGCCCACCTCGAGGCCTGCGGCCTGTCGCCCAAGCGCGCCACGGCGCTGCACCGGGCCGCGCGGGAGATCGCCCGCGGCCGCATCGACACGTCGGACGGCTGCGATCCCGACCGCGTCCTGCTGCGCCTGGGCCGCCTGCCCGAGATCGGCACGTGGACCCTGTCGCTCGTGGCCTCCCAGGCCCTCGGGCGCGACGACCGCCCGCCGTCGGGCGACCTCAACCTGCGCAAGGCCCTCGGCCGCATCCTCACGGGGGACCCGCGCGCCCGGGTGCCCGAGCACGAGGTCGACGCCTGGCTCTCGCGCTACGCCCCGTGGGGCGCGCTGGCGGCCGTGCACGTCATGGCGACCCGGGGCGAGGCCCTGCCGGGCCGCGGCGCCGGGACGGTGCCCGTCGTGCCCGCGCCCGTCGCCCGGCGCCACGCCACGCAGGCGGGCCTGCCCGTGGGCGGCCGCCGGTCCGTCGACGACCCGTCGCGGGTGGGCGTCGCCCGCCCGCGGACCGTCCTCGTCGAGGAGCCGGGCACGCCGGGCCCCGGGACGCCCCCGGTGCGGGTCGGCGCGCCGACCGCGGCGGCCTGACGCGACGCGGGCGCGACCGGCCCCGCGCGCTCAGCTGCCGCGGTAGCCGGGCAGCGTCTGGTCCGGGCGGGCGGAGCCGTCCGGGGTCTTCCGGCCGACGCCCGCGCCCTCGCCGGCGAGGAAGTCCGTCGTCACGGCGTTGTCGAGGGGGATCTGCTTCGGCAGGACGCCGTTCTTCAGCATCCACTCCGCGTAGGTCGCCCACTCGTCCGTGTCGAGCCAGCCCCACGGGCGCTTCGCGTTCTTGCCCGACGGGAAGAACGCGTCCATCGTCGCCCGCACGGAGGCGTTCTGCAGCTCCGGGTCGAGCTCGCGGTTGGCGCGCAGGAGCGGCTTCGTGCCCTCGGCGGGGTCGCGGCGGACGGCCTGGTAGCCCTGGCCGATCGCGCGCACGAGCCGGCGGATCTGCGACTCCTTCTTCACGAGCGTGTCGCCGCGGGCGACGAGGACGAGCTCGGCGTAGTTCGGCACGCCGAGCTCGTCGACGGGGGAGATCCGCGGCTCGCGGTCCTTCTGCCGGAGCTCGAGGCCCTCGACGTTCCAGAAGCCGCCGAGGGTCGCGTCGACCTTGCCGGAGACGAGCGCCTGGTTCAGGTTGAACCCGACGTCGACCTGCTCGATCGACGTGGGCGGGATGCCCGCGGCCTTGGCGATCGTGTCGAGGTAGGCCTGCTGGTACGGGATCCCGGCCGTGCCGACCTTCTTCCCGGCCAGGTCGGCGGGCTTCGTGATGCCGCCCTTGGGCAGCGAGATGAGCGAGGTCAGCGGCCGCTGCACGAGGCTGGCGATCGCGACGACGTTCTCGCCCTTCGCGCGGGCGAGCAGCACCTCGGGCTCGTAGGAGATGCCGACGTCGACCTTGCCGGCGGCGACGAGCTTGAGGACGGTGGCCGGGTCGTCCGGCGTCTGCACCGCGACGTCGAGGCCGGCACGGGAGAAGGTGCCGGCGCTCTGGGCCTGGAAGATGCCGACGTGGTCGGCGTTGGGCAGGTAGTCCAGGAGCAGGGAGAGGCGGGCCTCCGGCGGCTTCTGGGCCATGTCCTCCTCGCGCTCGCCGCAGGCGGTGAGCCCGAGCGTCGCGCAGAGGGCGATCAGCAGGAGCAGGGGGCGGCGCGTCATCGCGTGGTCCCTCGCGTCGGCTGCGGTCCGTCGAATCGTTCCATCGTGCTCCCTCCGCCGGTATGAACCGGATCAGGTCGTCGGGTCGGCGCGGTCCCGGCGCCCTCTCAGCCCCTGCCAGGACTCCCCGGATCTCCAAACGCGTCGAGGGTATCGGCTCGGCCCCGACCCCCGCCGCACGCCGCGACGCGCGCGGCGCCGGGGCGGGCCCGCGCGACGGGCCGCTCAGCGGCCGTCGGGGCGTCGGTGCGCCCACGGGGCCACGAGGCGCTGCAGCAGCGCGAGCGCCCCCGTGGTGACGATGGCGAAGACCGCGAGGATCGCCACGGCCGCGAACGCCCGGGCGGTGTCGAGCTGGGCGGTCTGGATCACGCCGCCCAGGCCGCCCTCGCCCTGCTCGTAGCCGGCGTACTCGGCGAAGATCGCGGCAATCCCGCCGATCGCGACGGAGACCTTCGCCCCCGACAGCGCGGCGGGCAGGGCCGCGGGCAGCTCGACCCAGCGCAGCCGCTGGCGGCGCGTGGCGCCCATCGTCCGCAGCAGGCGCGGGAGCTCCGGGTCGACGCGGTCGAGGGCGTCGAGCGTCGCGATCGTCACCGGGAAGAAGCAGATGATCGCCACGATCGCGAGCTTGGGGGTCAGGCCGAAGCCGAGCCAGAAGACGAGCACGGGCGCCAGGACGGGCAGCGGGATCGCCTGGGAGCCGACGACGAGCGGGCCGAGCGCCGCGCGCACCACGCGGGAGAGGTGCATCGCCACGGCGAGCGCCGCCCCGACCACCAGGGCGATCGCGACGCCGAAGAGGATCTCCTGCGCCGTGCGGGTGAAGGCGTCCCAGAGCAGGTCGCGGTCGTCCGAGAGCGCCGCCAGGACCGTCGTCGGCGCCGGGAGCAGGATCTCGTCGACGTCCGCGAGCCGCACGTAGGCCTGCCAGCCGCCCAGGAGCAGCAGCGGCCCCACGAGGCCCAGGACGATCCGCAGCCCGCGGGGGAGCGGCCGGCCGTCGCCGGGTGCGCGGCCGGGGTCGCTCACGCCGCCCGCCCGCGGTCCGCCGCGATCGCGGCGTGCAGGGCGTCCCGCACGGCGCGGCGCGCCGCCACGAGCGCCGGGTCGGTCGGGTCCCGCGGGACGGGCGTCCCGCCGGTGTCGCGGGCGCCCCGCGGGGCGGCGACGTCGATCACGTCCGTGACGCGCGCGGGGCGGGGGGAGAGGACGACGACGCGGTCGCCGAGGAGGACGGCCTCCTCGACGTCGTGCGTCACGAGCAGGACGCTGCGCGGGCGCGCGTCGAGCAGGCCCGACAGCCACGCCCGGAGCTCCTCGCGGGTGATCGCGTCGAGCGCGCCGAACGGCTCGTCGAGGCAGAGCAGCTCGCGCTCCGTGGCCAGGGCGCGCAGGAACGCGACCCGCTGGCGCATGCCGCCCGAGAGCTGGTCGGGGCGGCTGCGGGCGAAGCCCCCGAGCTCGACGCGGTCGAGCAGCTCACCGGCCCGGGCCCGGGCCTCCCGTCGGCCCGTCCCGGCGATCCGCAGCGGCAGCGCCACGTTGTCCCGGGCGTCGAGCCACGGCAGCAGCAGGTCGCGCTGGGGCATGAGCGCGGCCGGGCGGGTGCGGAGCGTGCCGGAGTCGGCGGCCAGGAGCCCGCAGACGAGCTCGAGCAGCGTCGACTTGCCGCAGCCGGAGGGGCCGACGAGGGCGACGACCTCGCCCCGGCCGACCTCGAGGTCGATCCCGTCGAGGACGGGCAGGTCGCCCAGCGCCAGCCGGACGTCGCGGGCGACGAGCGGGGCGGCCTCGCCGGCCGGGAGCGTCGCGTCGGTCACCGGCGGCCCAGGCTACCGGGGGATCCGGCCCGGCCGGTCGGTGCTCCGGCTCAGGCGCCCGGGGCGATGATCAGCAGCGAGCTCTGGGCCGTCGCGAGCACCTTGCCGGAGCCGTCACGGACGTCGCCCTCGGCGAACGCCACCCGGCGGCCCGGCTTCGTCACGCGGCCGCGCACCGCCAGCTCGCCCGCGTTCGCGTGGACCGCGCGGAGGTAGTTCACCTTGATCTCGATGGACGTGTACGCGACGCCGACCGGGAGGGTCGTGTGGACCGCGCAGCCCAGCGCGGAGTCCAGGAGCGTGCAGACGTAGCCGCCGTGCACCATGCCGATGGGGTTGTAGACCGACTCGTCCGGCGTGCCGACGAACGTCACGTCGCCCTCGGAGACGTCGCGGACGCCGAAGCCCATGAGTCGCGCGATGGGCGGAGCGGGGACCTCGCCGGCCATCATCGCCCGCATGAACTCGAGGCCCGTCCGGGTCGCCCCGGCGCCGGCGGTGACCATGGGGTCCTCCCACGTGACGGTCTTCTCCCGGACCGCGGGGGCGACGACGTCGGACGGGGTGGGTTCGCTCATGCGACGGACGATATCGGGTCCGTCGCGTCCGCCGGAGGGACCCGCGCCCCGTCGCGTGCCGGCTACCGCTGCCCGGTGACCGCGCGCGACGTCAGCGCCGTGACGAAGTCCTCGAGCTGGTCGCCGGTCCAGCACTCGTGGACCTCGCAGTACGGGGCGTAGCGGGAGATCACGGAGTCGCCGTAGTCCCAGTAGAGCGCGGGCTCGGGGTTCAGCCAGAACGCGCGGCCGGCGCGGTCGGCGATCTGGGCGAACGCGGCCTCGGCCGGGTCGCGGCCGTTCGTGCGGGCGTCGCCGAGGACGATCACCGTCGAGCGCGGGTTGAGGTCGTCCTGCGTCTGCTCGAGGAACTCGCGCCAGACCCGGCCGTAGTCCGTGTAGCCCGTGACGTCGGCGACCCCGGCGTCGCGGCCGATCGCCTGCGAGACCTTCTCGAACTCGCGCTCGCGCTCGAAGAGCTCCGTGACCTCGGAGATCCGCTCGACGAAGACGAACGAGCGCATCTTGCGGAACGCGTCGTGCAGCGCGTGGAGCACGGAGAGGAAGAAGAGCGACGCGCTCGTGACGGACGTCGAGACGTCGCAGAGGACGTAGATCTCGGGCCGCCGCGGCCGGATCGCCCGCTCCTTGACGACGACGGGCACGCCGCCCGTCTGGAGCGACGCGCGCATCGTGGCGCGCAGGTCGACCTGGGTGCGGCGACGCTGGCCGCGCAGCTCGTGGCCCTGGGTGTTCAGGCGCCGCTTGAGCTGCCGCACGACGCGGTGGATGTCCGCCAGCGACTGCCCCGCGCCCGTGGGCAGCGCGCGGTCCATCTGGTTCAGCGCGCGGGCGGGCGGCAGCTCCCCGAGGCGCTCGATGCGGCGGCGCTCGAGCTCGCGGCGCAGCGCCTGCTCGAACTCGCGGATCCCCTCGCGGGGCAGGCCCTTGCGGCGCGGGTCGTCCTCGGGGGCCTCGGGATCGGCGTCCGGCTTGAGGTCCAGCGCGCGCCGGATCCGCTGGACGTCGACGCCGACGACGCCCGTGTCGTTGACGTGCCCGCCGACGCTGCCGATGGCCAGGGACGCCAGGTCGCCCATCTGCCCGCTCGCGCCGTCGGCGATCGCGCGGGCGATGAGGTCGCGGACGGCGTCGAGGTCGGGCGGGCCGCCGTCGCCGTCGCCGCCCTGGTCCCCGTCGACGCCCTCGCCGTCGCCGCCCGTCTCCTGGTCGCCGGTCTCCTGTGCGTCGGGGTCGGGCGTCCCGGACGCGTGGCGGACGGCCTCGAGCTCCGCGGCGCGGAAGAAGAAGCGGTCGAAGACGAGCTCGAAGACGTGCCGGTCCTCGGGCGACTTGGCCAGCGTGGCGGAGAGCGTCTCGCGGAACGCCTCGCGGTCGGACCAGCCGACGGCGCCGAGCGCGACGGTGGCGTCGATGAGCTCGCTCGTGCCGACCGCCATCCCCTCGCCGCGCAGCTCCTCCGTGAAGACGACGAGCTGGCCGGCGAGGCCGCCGGGGACCTGGCCGTCGGGGACGTCGGCGTGGATCGCCGCGCGGCGGAGCTGGCGCGGGGTCAGGGCCTTCGGGGGCTTGGGCGGGGGAGGCACGAGGGGCTCGGCGTCGGGCGGCCGGGGGCGCCGGCCTCAGTCGGCGCTCGCGGAGGCCTGCGGCAGCCGCAGGCCGACGCGCTCGGCGACGAGGTCGAGGTCGGTCCGGTGCTTCACGATCACCGACAGGGTGTCCCGGAAGACGTCCTGGTCGATGTCGTCCGCGCCGAGCAGGAGCAGGGCGCGCGCCCAGTCGATGGACTCCGCGATGGACGGCGGCTTCTTCAGGTCGAGCGCCCGGATCTCGGCGATGACCTCGACGAGCCGGCGCGAGAACGACGCCGACAGGCCCGGGACGCGGCCCCGGACGATCGCCAGCTCGTGCTCCAGTTCGGGGTAGTCCAGCCAGAGGTAGAGGCAGCGGCGCTTGAGCGCCTCGGTCAGCTCGCGCGAGTTGTTCGACGTCAGCAGCACGATGGGCTGCGACGACGCCTCGATGCGCCCGAGCTCCGGGATGGTGATCTGGAAGTCCGAGAGGAGCTCGAGCAGCATCGCCTCGAACTCCTGGTCGGTCTTGTCGATCTCGTCGATCAGCAGGACGACCGGGGTGGGGCTGGCGATCGCGCGCATGAGCGGCCGCTCGAGCAGGAAGTCGTGCCCGAAGACGTCGCCCTGCGTGTCGGCGGCCTCCTCGGCCCCCGGCCCCGCGGCGGTGCGCGCCTGGATCGCCAGGAGCTGCTTGCGGTAGTTCCACTCGTACAGGGCCTTGGCCTCGTCGAGGCCCTCGTAGCACTGCAGGCGCACGAGGTCGCGGCCCAGGACCTCGGCCAGCGCCTTGGCCAGCTCCGTCTTGCCGACGCCGGCGGGGCCCTCGACGAGCACCGGCTTGTCGAGCTGGACCGCCAGGTGCGAGACGAGCGCGGTGCGCGTCCCCGGCAGGTAGCCCACGCCGCGCAGGGCGGAGGCGAGCTCGTCGACGGTCTCGGGGGCGGCGGTCACGATCCTCCGCATCATAGGACCCGCGCCCGGGGGCCCCGCCCGGCCTGCGGGCGCCGGCGGGACGACAGGGGGGCCGGGAGCACCCCGGCCCGGCGCCGCGCCGCCGCGCCCGGAGCCCGGGGCGGGCTGTGGAATGCTCCGGCCGTGCGCGCCGTCCTCCTCCGCGAGGGGCCCGCCCGGTGGTGGGTGCTCGTGGCGCTCGTGCTCGGGGCGGCCTCCCTGCCCCTCGGCCACGCGCTGGCGTTCGACGCCTCGGCGTGGGTCGTCTGGGGACGCGAGGTCTGGAGCCTCGACCTGGCGACGGGCGCCGGGCCGTCCTGGAAGCCCTTCCCCGTCCTCTTCACCGCGCCCTTCGCGGTGCTGGGGGACGGGGCCGCCGGCGCCTGGCTCGTCGTCGCCCGCGCCGGAGCGCTGCTCGCGGTCGTCGGCGCCGCGCGCCTGGCCACGCGCGCCGCCGGGCCGGGGGGCGGGCTCGTGGCCGCCGCGACGCTCCTCCTCTCGCCGTGGTGGCTCCTGAACGGCGCC
>WLOB01000184.1 GCA_009699505.1 Actinomycetota bacterium
CCCGGTCGGCATCCTCGCCGAGGAGCTCGAGGGGCTCCTCGCGCGGGTCGCCGCGGACGAGCGCCAGGACCCCGAGCTGCTCGACGGCCTGCGCCGCGCCCGCGACCTCGCGGCCGGTCTCGATCCCTACGTCGCCGCGTCGACGACCCCCGAGTCCGACGCGCTCGCCGCGCTGGACCGCCGGACCCGCGCCGAGGACTGGGCGGCCGTCCCCGGCGACCTCGGCCTGGAGCAGGAGATGCTCTCGGGCCACGTCGAGGGGCAGGTCCTGAAGTTCCTCGTCCACGCCACCCGGGCCCGCCGGGTCCTCGAGATCGGCCTGTTCACCGGCTACTCCGCCCTGGCGATGGCCGAGGCGCTGCCGGAGGACGGCGAGCTCGTGGCGTGCGAGCTCGACCCGCACGCGGCCGCCGTGGCCGCGGAGTGCCTCGGCGCGTCGGACGCCGGCGCGAAGGTCCGCATCGAGGTCGCCCCGGCGCTCCAGACGCTCGGGCGGCTCGCCGACGCGGGGGAGACCTTCGACCTCGTCTTCATCGACGCGGACAAGGCCGGCTACCTCGGCTACCTGCACGCCGTCCTGGACTCGGGGCTGCTCGCGGACGGCGGCGTGGTCGGCGTCGACAACACGCTGCTGCAGGGCCGGCCCTACCTGCCGGGCGACCCGACCGCCAACGGGGCCGCGATCCGCGACTTCAACGCCGCCGTCGCCGCCGACCCGCGCGTCGAGCAGGTGCTGCTGCCGCTCCGCGACGGCCTGACGCTGATCCGCCGGGTGGCCTGAGCGTGGACGGCGGGTCCGGACCCTCCGACGCGCCCGGCGCCCGCGTCGGCGCGGTGCTCCGCAGCGCCGCGACGCTCGGGGTCCTCGCCGCGGCCCTGCCGCTGAACGCCGCGGTGGTCGCGTCGGCCCTGGCGCGGCCCCGGCCGCGCACACCGGCCCGCCCCGCCGGCACCCCGCGCCGGACCGTCCTCATCAGCGGCGGCAAGATGACGAAGGCGCTGCAGCTCGCGCGGTCCTTCCACGCCGCGGGGCACCGCGTCGTCCTCGTCGAGACCGCCCGCTACCGGCTGACGGGCCACCGCTTCTCGCGCGCCGTCGACGCGTTCCACGTCGTGCCGCAGCCCGACGACCCGGGCTACGCCGACGCGCTGCTGCGGATCGTCCGCGCGGAAGGCGTCGACGTCTACGTGCCCGTCTGCAGCCCGAAGGCGAGCCTCCACGACGCCCGCGCCCGCGCCGTCCTGGACCCGCACTGCGAGGTCGTCCACGTCGACGCGGCGACGATGCCGACGCTCGACGACAAGGACCGCTTCGCCGTCGCGGCGCAGGAGCTCGGGCTCGCGGTGCCCGAGACGCACCGGATCACCGACCCCGAGCAGGTCGCGCGCTTCGCGTTCCCGGACGACGGCCGCACGTTCGTGCTGAAGAGCATCGCCTACGACCCGGTCCGCCGGCGCGACCTGACGCCGCTGCCGCGCCCGACGCCGCAGGAGACCGCGGCGTTCGCGCGCTCCCTGCCGATCTCGGTCGACAACCCGTGGATCCTGCAGGAGTTCGTCGCGGGCGAGGAGTTCTGCACCCACAGCACGGTCCGGGACGGGCGGGTCCAGCTGCACTGCTGCTGCCGCTCCTCGGCGTTCCAGCTGAACTACGAGCACGTCGACGACCCCGAGATCGAGCGGTGGGTCACGACCTTCGTCGGGGCGCTCGGGCTGACGGGCCAGGCGTCGTTCGACTTCATCCGTGGCGCCGACGGCGTCGCCTACGCCATCGAGTGCAACCCCCGCACGCACTCCGCGATCACGATGTTCTACGACCATCCCGGCGTCGCCGCGGCGTACCTCGAGGACGGGACGCCGACGGTCCGCCCGACGCCGACGAGCCGGCCGACCTACTGGCTCTACCACGAGCTCTGGCGCGCCCTGCGCCGGCCGTGGACCGCCCCGGCGCGTCTCCGCGTCGTCCTGCGCGGCAAGGAGGCGATCCTCGACCCGTCCGACCCGCTGCCGTTCCTGCTCGTCCACCACCTGCAGATCCCGCTGCTCCTGGGGCGCAACCTGCTGCGCGCCAAGCCCTGGCTGACGATCGACTTCAACATCGGCAAGCTCGTCGAGCCGGCGGGGGACTGACGGTGGAGGACGGCGACGCACGCGGCGGGGAACGGGCCCCCGGGCGCGCGGACGGGGCGGGGCGCACCCGCGTCCTGCACCTCACGGGGTCGCCGACGGACGCGTTCATGGACGACCTCTCGCGGCTCTACGCCCGGGACGCGCTGATCACGGTCCGCGACGACGAGCGCTACGAGACCCACGTCGCGCACGTGGACCCCGACGGCCGGTGGCGGTTCCCCGTCGACGCGGACGACCCGCTCGGTCCTGCCGCGCTCGCCGCCGCGGAGCCCCTGGCCGTCGCCGCGGCGATCGACCGGATCGCCGGCCTGGGGGTCGACGTGATGGTGCCGCAGATGTTCTGCGTCGCCGGGATGACCGCCTACCGCGCGCTGTTCGACGTGCTCGGGATCCCCTACGTGGGCAACCGGCCCGACGTGATGGCGCTCACCGCCGACAAGGCCCGCGCCCGCGCCGTGGTCGCCGCGGCGGGCGTCGCCGTGCCGGAGGGCCGCCTCGTGCGCGCGGGGGAGCGGCCCGCGGTCGACCTGCCCGTCGTGGTCAAGCCGGTCGACGCGGACAACTCCGTCGGCGTCGCGCTCGTCCGGGAGCCCGGCGAGCTGGACGCCGCCCTGTCCCTCGCGCTGCGGCACGCCGACGCCGCGCTCGTCGAGGCCTACGTCCCGCTCGGCCGGGAGGTCCGCTGCGGCGTCCTGCAGCGGGGCGGCGAGCTCGTGTGCCTGCCGCTCGAGGAGTACCGCGTCGCCGCCGGCGTGCGGACCGCCGAGGACAAGGTCGTGCGGCACGACGACGGGGACCTGCGTCTGGTCGCCAAGGACGACGAGCACGCCTGGATCGTGCCCGTCGAGGACCCGGTCACGGGCCCGGTGCACGAGCTGGCGCGCCGGGCGTTCGTCGCGCTGGGCTGCCGGCACTACGGGCTCTTCGACGTGCGGGTCGACCCCGACGGCCGTCCCTGGTTCCTCGAGGCCAGCCTCTACTGCTCGTTCGCCCGCCAGAGCGTGCTCTGCGCGATGGCCGACGCCGCCGGGATCCCCCCGGCCGCCCTGTTCCGCATCACCCAGGAGGAGCTCCATGGACGTTGAGACGCTGGACCCCGTCGGCGCGCGCGTGACCGGCGCGACGCTCGCCGCGATCGGCCCGCCCGAGATCGAGGAGCTGCGCACCCTGCTCGCCGAGCACGGCGTGGTCGTGCTCCCGGGCCAGGACGACGCCACGGACGAGGACTTCGTCGCGTTCCTGCGGCGCTTCGGGCCCCTGGCCTTCACGAAGGGGGAGGCGTCGGCGCCCGGCTTCCCGGACCTCAACGTCGTCTCGAACGTCGGGCGGACCACGCCGCCGAAGAGCTCCTGGCACGTCGACACGAGCTACGTCGCCCGGCCGCCGGCCTACACCGCGCTGCGCGCCGTCCGGATCCCGGAGCAGGGCGGCGCCACGCTCTTCTCGGACCAGTGGCGGGCCCTGGACACCCTCGAGCCCGACCTGCGCGACCTCGTGCAGGACCGCAGCATCCTCCACGTCGTCACCGGCGTCACGCTGGAGGACGGCGACGAGCACGAGGCCTGGCACCCCGTCGTGCGGCCCCACCCGCTGACGGGCCGGCCCGGCCTCTACCTCACGACGCCGGCCCGCTGCGCGGCGGTGAGCGACCTCTCTCCCGCGGAGTCCGAGGACGTCGTCGCGCGCCTGTTCGAGCACTCCACGCGCCCGGAGAACGTCTACGCGCACGACTGGCGCCCCGGCGACGTCGTGCTCTGGGACAACGCCCGGGTGCTGCACCGCGCGGACCACGCCGACGTCCGCGGCGACCGCGTGATGCACCGCGGGATGGTCGCGTCGCACCGGGCGGCGTAGCCGCTCGCAGCCGGTGCGGCCCACCGGGACATAACGTCGCTCCCGGAGTGCGTACGCCGGCCGCGCGCGGGGTAGTACCGAGGGGACGCCGGACCACCAGGAACGGCGCCCTTCCCCCCGACAGAGGACACACCCCGATGCTCAAGATTCTCGGTAGCACCTCTTCACCCGCCGCCACGGCTTCGACGGCGGGCACCCGGATCGACCTGGACGCCGACCGCGGCACCGGCGTGTCGGCGGCCGCCACGGCCGCGCAGGACGCCCTGCAGCGCGAGAGCACCAGCGGCGTCGAGTGGCTCCCGCGCCACGCGCCGCACCGCCGCATCTGAGCCGCCCCGCCGCGCCGCCGGTCCACGGACCGGCGGGCGCCCGGACCGGACCGTCGCCCTCCACCGGCGGTCCGGCCCGGCGGCG
Source organism: Actinomycetota bacterium (assembly GCA_009699505.1). GTDB lineage: Bacteria > Actinomycetota > Thermoleophilia > Solirubrobacterales > Solirubrobacteraceae > Patulibacter. Next base: position 4,399 of record WLOB01000184.1, read on the forward strand.
CGGGACCCTCCGGCGGATCAGAGCCCGTCGACGAGCCCCGTGAACGTCAGCGACGTCCGCAGCTCGGCGATGCGGTCCGCCACGTCGGCGATCTCGGCCGACGAGACCTCGCCGTCACCGGCCAGCGCCGCCGCGATGCGGGTCAGCTCGGCCACGACGTCCATGCCCGCGGACCGGTTGCGGGAGGTCAGCACCTCCGAGCTCGTCGGTCGCCCGCGCGCTCCGGCGACCACGTCGGTCAGGGGTGGTCGCTGCACGGATCCGGACGGCACGCCCACGTTGTAATACGTGCATCAGCCCGGCGGGGCGAAACTCGAGGGGTGTACGAGTGACACACGCCTCGTCGGGGCGCTCCGGACGGCGCGCTGCCCGCCCGCCGGCGTTCGCTCCGGGGGCTGCGGGGTAGCGGGGCCGGGTGCTCGAGGCGGCGTTCTGGGGGTTCGTGGGTGGCGGGGCGCTGATCGTCGGCGCCCTGATCGGCGTGCTCGTGCCGACGTCGCAGCGCACGATCGGGCTCGTCATGGGCTTCGGAGCCGGCGTCCTGATCTCCGCACTGGCGTTCGAGCTGACGCAGGAGGCGTTCGAGCAGGGCGGCCGCGACGCGGTCGCGGGCGGCATGGCGCTCGGCGCGCTCGCCTTCTACGCCGGGGACGCGATCGTCGACGGCCGCGGCGGCGAGCACCGCAAGCGCTCCGGCGGCGAGCAGGCCGGGGGTGCAGCCGCCGCGATCGTGCTCGGCGCGCTCATGGACGGCATCCCCGAGTCGGTCGCCATCGGCGTCTCGCTGCTCGGCGGGGAGGGCGTGGGCGTCGCGGTCGTCGCCGCCGTCTTCCTGTCCAACGTGCCGGAGTCCCTGAGCGCGGCGACCGGCCTGCGGAAGGCCGGGCACTCCACGCGGTGGATCCTCGGGCTGTGGACGCTCGTGGCCGTCGTGAGCGCGGCCGCCGCCGCGCTCGGCTACGCGGTCCTGGGCGACGCGCCGGCGGACCTCGTCGCCGGCATCCAGGCGTTCGCGGCCGGGGCGATCCTCGTGATGCTCGCCGACACGATGATGCCCGAGAGCTTCAAGCACGGCGGACGCGCGGTGGGCCTCGTCACGACCCTCGGGTTCGCGCTCGCCTTCCTGCTCTCGACCGCCGGGGGCTGACGGACGCGCGGTCCGCCGGTCGGCCCGCGGCGGCCGGCCAGGTCAGGACGAGGGGCTGCCCGGGGTCCAGGGACTCCCACGCGCGGGCGTGCCGGCGGAGGTCGGCGCACGCCTCCACCACGGCCTCCGTCGTCGCGGAGGGCAGCGACCAGCGCTCGCCCGCGGCGTCCGCGAGCGCCCGGGCCGTCGGCGGCCCCGGCGCCAGCGTGAGGTCGGCGACCGCGCGCACGAGGACCTCGGCCCTGCGCAGGTCCTCGCCGGCCGCCTCCGTCAGCGCCGTCGCCCGCCGCAGCGCGTGCGGCGGGCGCCGGCCGCCGGCGAACGTCGCGTTCTGGACGATGCCGCCCGCCGCCAGGACGCCCCACAGCCCTCGTTCGAGACCGAGGGCGCGCTCGACCACGAAGTGCGCGACGTCGTGGGGGACGCGGCCGGGCGAGCCGCCGATCCGGTTCCAGCTGCCGCCGTCGAGCAGGACCCCCACGCCGTCGGCGCGGTGCAGCACGGAGGCGTAGCGCGTCGTCTCGCCCCTGCGCACCTCGATCACGGTCCCGGCCGACGTCACGGGCCGACGGTAGCGCCGCGCAGCCGCGGCCCCGACGGCGCCCCGGGGTGTGCGTGGAGGGTTCGAGCCCCGGCGCGGCCCGGCGTGCGAACATGCGTTCGCATGGGCGGCGCGGAGCAACGACAGGTGGCCTCCGGCGCGGCGGCACGGGTACGGGAGCAGGCCGAGCGGATCCGTCGCCTCGACGGGCGGCTCGCCGAGATCCGCCGGCACCGCGTCGAGCTCGAGGACGCCCGGCGCCACGCCCGCGGCCACGAGTCCGGGCTCCGGGCGGCCGTCGGGCTCGCCGTCCTCGACGTCGACCCGCCGTCGGACGAGCAGATCGCGCGCGCCGCGGGGTGGTCCGTGGACGACGTCCGGGACCACCGGGAGCGGCTCCGCCGCTGAGCGGGGCGAGGCCGCGTCGGCGGGTGGTCGTCCCGGTCCCGGCGCCCGACGGCGCCTCGGCGGAGGAGGTCCGGTCGGCCCGCGACGGCGGAGCGGGCTCCCGCGCGCCGGATAGCGTCGGACGACCCGCCCGGCCACGCGCCGGGGTCGTCCCCCCCCACACCACCCCGAGGACCCATGCCCACCATCACGGTCGCCGACGGCGTCGAGCTCCACCACGAGATCCACGGCGAGGGCGACCCCGTCCTCCTGATCACGGGCACGAGCGCCTCCATCGGCCTCTGGACGCCCGCGGTGATCGAGGCGCTCGCCGCCGAGCACCGCGTCATCGCCTACGACCACCGCGGCATGGGCGGCTCGACCCCGTCGACCGAGCCCGTGTCGATGGCCTCCCTGGCCGCGGACGCCGCGGCGCTCCTGGACGCGCTCGACGTCGGCCCGGCGCACGTCGTCGGGTGGTCCCTGGGGAGCGCCGTCGCCCAGGAGCTCGTGCTCGCCCGCCCGGACCTCGTCGCCTCCATCGTCCTCTACGGCACGTGGCCGCGGGCCGACGGCTTCCAGCGGTCGATCATGGCGGGGCTCCGCGGCCCGTGGGCGACGGGCGACGTGCCCACCGCGCTGCAGGCGCTGGGCATCGCGTTCTCGCCCCAGATGCTCGACCACCCCGAGTTCGAGCAGCTCTTCGGCGCGTTCCTGCCGCTCTTCCCGCAGACGGCCGACCAGGTCGCGATGACCGTGAACCAGTGGGACGCCGACCTCGCCCACGACACGGCCGACCGCCTCGGGTCGATCGACCGGCCGACCACCGTCCTCGTCGGCGAGCAGGACCTGCTGACGCCGCCCTGGCAGAGCCGGGCGGTGGCCGACCTGATCCCCGGGGCGGCGTTCGTGCTCGTCGAGGGCCCGGGCGCCAGCCACGGCCTGCACGTCGAGCGCCCGGACGACTGGCTCGCGGCCGTCACGACGCACCTGGCCCGGCACGCGCCGGCGGCGGCGAGCGCCGACTGAGCGGCGAGCGCCGACCGGGCGGCGGGCGCCGGTCGGCGGGCGGGTGCCGACAGCGCGGCGGCCGAGCCGCCCCCGACCCGGCGGCGGGCGAACGCCGCCGGGTCAGCCGACGTCCCGCACGACCCGTGCGGGGACGCCGGCGACGAGGGTGCCCGGCGGCACGTCGCGGGTCACGACCGCCCCGGCGGCGACCACCGCGCCGTCCCCGACGTCCACGCCGCCCAGGACGGTCGCACCGGCCCCGATCCACACGTCGGCGCCCACCCGGATCGGCGCCACGACGATGCCGTCGCGGCGCTCAGCCACCGGCAGGGGGTGGCCGCTCGTGAGCAGGCTGACGTTCGGTCCGAGCATCGTCCGGTCGCCGACCTCGATGCCGCCCATGTCGTTCAGCGTGCACCCGTGGTTCACGAAGACGTCCGACCCGACCCGCAGGCCGAGCCCGTGGTCGCTGTGCAGCGGCGGCACGAGGCGCAGGCGCGCCGGCGTCCGGCGGCCGGTCAGCTCGGCCCAGGCGCGACGGATGCCGTCCTGGTCCGCGTACGGCAGGCGGTTCAGCGCCTCGCAGCACGCGAACGCCCGCCCGACGCCGTCGATCGTCCGGCGCAGCTCGTCGTCGCCCCGGCGCAGCCGCCGCTCGCCCTTCACCGCCGCTCGCCCTTCACCGCCGACCCGGGCCTCTCGCGCACGTCAC
>WLOB01000185.1 GCA_009699505.1 Actinomycetota bacterium
CCGGCGGTGGGGCGGGACGCGACCTCGGCCGTCGGCTGCGGCGCGGCGTGGTCGGCGACCCCGTCGTGCGTCGGCGTCTCGAAGGCGGCGTGCGCCGGACGGTCGTCCTGCTGCGCGGCCTGCGCGGCCTCGACCGCCTGGGCGGCGGCCGCGGCCTGCGCCTGGCCGTCGTGGTCCGCGGCCGCGCGGCGGCCCGGGACGTAGTTGTCGATCTCCGGGATCACCGCGTGGTCCGCACGGCGGGGCGGCAGCGCGGAGGTGTGGTTCGACGCGAGCGGGACGGTGCCGGTCTCGATGGCGGAGACGCCCGTGCCGTAGCCGGCGGGGGCGGCGGAGCCGCCGCGCCCGGAGCCGATGCCGGCGCGGGCGACCTCGAGGGCCAGGTCGTGCAGGGCGCTCTGCGTCGTCGCGAGCTCGGCGGTGAGGCGTTCGACGACGGTCAGCAGCCGGTCGACCGTGGTCTCCTGCGTGCTGCCGAGACCCATGACGCGGTCGACGTTCGGTGCCGTGTGACGGACGCCGGCTTGTGTGGGTCCGACGTCGTAGCGCTCGTAGGTCATGGATCCCTGAGGGTTCATCGTTCGGTGGGGGCCGGGAGGCGTGAGACGGCTCCGATCGAAATGGTGTTCGACGCCGGTATCAAAGACCTGTCTGGCCCTGCTCAGAAGTGTGACGGTTGGGAGCCTGGTGTCCACCCGCGGGCGCGGGGCGCACGCGGGCCCCCAGACTCCGGTCCGGCAGACTCAGGACGGATCGTCTCACGGACGAGGCCCCCCGTCGACGGACGTTCGGTGAATTCACCCGGCTGATGGACGGCCGTGGGTGACGGTGTGACCGTGCTCCGGTCCCGCCGTGCGACCCGTCGGGGTGGCCCGGAACGGCCCGGGGCCCGCCCTGGCCGGCTCAGTCGGACGGGGCCGGCGGCTCGAGCGCCTCGTGCTCGGCGGTCACGAAGACGGGCCCGCGGTCGTTGCCGACGAGCCGCAGGACGTACGCCTCCCGCGTGTAGGAGTACCGCAGGACGGGGCGGAGGAGGGCCAGGAGCACCGGGTGCAGGCGGTGTCGTGGGCGGTGAGTCGTGCGCAAGGGGCTGCCTGTGGGAGCGGGGCGGATCGGGGCGGTGCTCGGGGGACTCATGCACCGATACGCCGAATCGGCCCCCCACCTGACACCGTTCGCCCGATTGGCGCCGCGCCGCTCCCCGGCGGCCCTCCGGAGCCGACCGCGCGGGTCCCGTACGCAGATACGAAACCGATGCGGGGACGACCCGCGACCGACCCCGGGTCGACGCAGGATGCCCGCCATGACCTTCGTCCTGATCGCCGTGGCGGCCTGGCTCGTGCTCAACACGGCCCTGTTCGGCGTCGCGGTCGGGCTGGACCGGCGCGGTCGCTCGCGGGAGACCCCCGCGACGACCGGGGCCGGCCCGGCAGAGGTCCTGTCGCTCGGCGGGCGCCGGGTGGCCTGAGGTGGGTGATCGGCCGCGTCGAGGGGATCTTCACCCCAACACGCGTCCAGTTCACTCCGTTCACCTCTAGACGATCGTTCACCGAGTCGTTGCACAGTCGAGCAGCCGGCAGGGCAGGTTGCAGAGCACCCGAAGTCCCTCGCTCCGTCGGAGCGGCCCACCACACCGAAACGGAGCAGGACATGCAGGCAGTCATCCTCGTCGGCGGCAAAGGCACCCGCCTCCGCCCGCTCACCTCCGAGCGCCCCAAGCCGATCGTCCCGGTCGCCGACCGGCCGTTCCTCGCCCACATGCTCGAGTGGGTCGCCCGCCACGGCATGACGGACGTCGTCCTCTGCTGCGGCTTCCGGTCCGACGCCGTGGTCGAGGTCATCGGCGACGGCTCGCAGTACGGCGTGCACGTCACCTGGGTCTTCGAGCCCGAGCCCCGCGGCACCGCCGGCGCCGTGAAGATGGCCGAGGAGCACCTGCAGGAGCGCTTCATGCTCATCAACGGCGACGTGCTGACGGACATGGACCTGTCCGCGCAGATCGAGGCCCACGAGCGCACCGGCGCCGTCGCCACGCTCGCGCTCGTCCCCGTCGAGGACCCCTCCGCCTACGGCCTGGTGCGCCTGGAGGACGACGGTCGCGTCCGCGGGTTCCTCGAGAAGCCGAAGGCCGAGGACATCGACACGGACCTGATCTCCGCCGGCGCCTACGTGCTCGAGCGCTCGATCATGGACATGATCCCCGCCGGCCGCGAGGTCTCCATCGAGCGCGAGGTCTGGCCGCACCTCGTCGGCGAGGGCCTCTACGGCCACGTCCACCGCGGCGCGTACTGGATGGACATCGGGACCCCCGAGCGCTACGTGCAGGGCGTGGCCGACGTCCTCTCCGGCGCGGTCCGGACGGCCACGCTCGACCGCCTGCAGGACGGCCCGGTCATGGCCGGCGCCGACGTCGACCCGACCGCCGTCGTCGCCCCCGACGCCCTCGTCGAGGCCGGCGCCCGCGTCGGTGCCGGCGCGCGGATCGGCTCCGGCACCGTCGTCGGCGCCGGAGCCTCCGTCGACGCCGGCGCGTCCCTGGACCGCGCCGTCCTCCTGCCCGGCGCCCGCGTCGGCGCCCGCGCCGAGCTGTCGTCCTGCGTCATCGGCGCCGACGCCGCGATCGGTGACGCCGCCCACGTCAAGGAGCACGTCATCGTCGGCGACGGTGTCCAGGTCCCGGCGGCCACGCGCCTGCCCGAGGTCGAGGTCGCGGAGGACGCCCCGGCCGCCGAGGCGCCGGCCGCGACGCGCCCGATCGCGGCGGACTGACCCCCGCGCGGGGCCGGTGCCGCGGCCCACGGGCCCCCGGTACCGTCCGCCCCGTGCCGCGCACCCGCCCCGCCCGCCGCACGGCGACGGTCTCCGTCGCCGCCCTGCTCGCCCTGACCGGGTGCGGGGGCGGCGGCGACGACCCCGCACCCGCGGGCACGACCGCGCCGGTCGCCGCGGACCGCGGCACGGCGCTCATCACCGCCGTCTGCTCCGCCGCGACGAAGGCCGTGCCCCCGGTGCCCGGCCCGCGGGCGACGGCCGCCGAGGGGCGGGCGTACGTCCGCGCCGTGGTGCGCGCCACCTCCGCGCTGGCCGGCGACCTCGACCGCCTCGCGGCGCAGGAGGCCGACCGCCGCGCGGTCCTGACCGAGCTCGCCGACCGCGCCCGCGACGTCACCGCCGTCGCCCGGCGCACCCGGGACGGGCGCTCCACCGGCGGTGCCGCGAACGACCTGGCGGGGTCGATCGCCACGCTGAACGTCGCGGCCACGCGGGACCGGCTGCCGCAGTGCGGCCTGTGAGCGCGGCGCTGCGGCTCCCGACGGCGCCGTAGGATCGCGGCCACCATCGCCCTCCGGACCGCATCCGACCCCACGAGCGCGGCTCGCCCCCCGTGGTCGCGCCCCCGGCTCCTCCTGACCGCCGCGGTCCTGCTCGCCGGCGTGCTCGGCCTGCACGCCTGGCTCGAGGTCGTCGGACCGCTCCCGGGCGAGCGCTGGGCCAACGAGCGCTTCCTCTGGTACCAGCTGCCGCGGGAGCCGGTCGGCCAGGTCGTCCTGCTGTTCGACGTCGCGGGCCGCCCGGTGGTCGCCCTGGGCTCCGTGGTCGTCGCGACGTGGCTCGTCGCCCGCGGCGTGGGACGGCGTGCCGCGGTGCTCGTGGTCGTCGCGTTCGCCGGCGTGCTGCTCAACGACGTGCTGAAGGCGCAGCTGGGCCCGACGCCGCTGTGGTCGACGAAGCCCGAGATCGGCACGGACGCGAACTTCCCCAGCGGGCACGCGTTCTACGCCGCGTCGTTCGGCGGCGCGCTCCTGCGGCTCGCGTGGCTCCGGGGACGGCCGGACCTCGTCGCGCTCGCCGCCGCGCTCATCGCGCTGTCGGGCCCGGCGCGGGTGGTCCAGGGCGTGCACCTCCCCTCGGACGTCCTCGCGGGCTTCGCGCTGGGCCTCGCCTGGCTGCTCGTCGCCGTCGCGCTCGTCGGACACCCGGTGCGGGCCGGGACGCGTCGCCGCACCCCGGGTCCCGCGGCCCGGGACGCCGAACGTCCGGCCGTCGCCTAGAACGACCGTCCGCGGCGCGCGCGGGGCGGACGGTCGGGGCCGAAGGTGACGGTATGACCTCTCCCGGGCGTCCCGTCCCTGCCCGCACCACCTCCGAGCGGCTGCGGCTCACCGCGATGGCGACGGTCCTCCTGGGCGTCGGCGCGTTCGCCGCCCCCGGTGCGGCCGGGGCCGCGGGCACGTCCGTCTTCGCCGGCGCCTCCGCCGGCGGCGCCGCCGTCCCGTCGTTCGCCGTCCGCGCCGCCGAGGACGACGACGATCGGTCGACGCGCGCCGAGGACGCCGAGGCCGACGCCGAGACGGCGGCCGACGACGGCAGCGATCCGGCCCCGGGCGCGGACGACGGCCCCGGCGGCGTGACCGGCGAGGACGACGGCTTCGGCGTGGACGACCCCGACGCCCCGGGGGACGGCGAGGCGGAGGTCATCCCCGCGGTCGTCGTCGACGCGAAGGGCCGCACCGTCAGCGGCCCGAAGGCCCTCGCGCTCTCGCGCACGGTCAAGATCTCCGGCATCACGTGGACGGGCTGGAACGCCGCGACCACCACCGGCCGCGGCCGCGTCGTCGTGAAGAAGAAGAGCCGCCGCGCCAAGACGGTCCGCGGCACCGGCACCGTCGTCCTCTCCGGCCTGAAGGTCTGCCCGGACGCGACGCCGCTCTACCGCAAGGCGACCGTCACGGTGGCGGGTCGCAAGGTGGCGAAGGTGACGCTGCCGAACTGCTCCGCGATGCGCTGAGGGCGCGGGGCGGGCGGGGTAGCGAAGGCATGCGGCCCCCGTCGTCGGCGACCGCGGGCTCAGCCCGTCGAAGGCGGCGCAACCGGCGCGCGTCGCTGGACTGCAACGGGCCTGTGACTACTCGCAGTGCTAACGGCGTCACCTCCAGCTAGCGTCCGGTCGTCGCCCGCCCGCGACGTCCCAGCCGTCCCGTCCCGAGGTGCAGTCCCGTGCACGCCCAGCTCGAAGTCCTTGACCGCGAATCGCCGGCGCCCGTCCGCGCCTTTCTCGCCCGACCGCCCATCACCCCGAGGCAGCGGGAGGTCGTCGCTCTCGTCATCGAGGGATGCACGAACGTCGAGATCGCGGGTCACCTTCAGATCTCCCATCGGACGGTGCAGTCTCACGTCGCCGCCGCGATGCGGCAGCTCGAGGCGAGGACGCGGACCCAGCTCGCGGTGGCGGCCCTGAGGAGCGGGCTGGTGCCGCTGCATCCGGTGGCCGGCGTCTCCCCACCGGCCTAGCGAACGCGGAAGCCACCGCGGGAGACGGCGCCCGGGGTGCTGGCAGCACCTCGGGTCCAGGGCAACCTGGCAGCTGGCGAAGAACAACGAGGGTCGCGTTGTTTCCGGGCCGTCGCTTGCGCGACGCATGTGCTGCGCCGAGTCCGGGGACAGGGCTGACTCCATGAGCTGGGTCGTCCTACTCCTCGCCACCTGGATCGCTCTCGACGTCTTCATCGTCGGCGCGATGGTCGGGAGCGGCCGCAGGCGTCTCCGCGAACGCGATGCACGTCGCGCGACTGGTGTCCGGACGGCGCGATCCAGGGCACGTGCGACGGGTCGCCCGGTGCACTGACGCCCCTGCTTGATCGAACACCTGTTGACGCCGCCGCACCAGGGCGCTCTGCGTTCTGGTGCATGCCGACCGCCCGGCAGCGTCTCAGGCTGCCGATGCACTTCGTACGTCCGACACCGCTCGCGCCGACTCCTCTCGGGTGGTGGCGTCCTGATCCGGTACGCGGAGTACCATCTCGCCGCTGATGGCCCGCGTTCTCCACGTGAATCACACCGCGGTCGTGAGCGGCGCGGAACGCTCGCTTCTCGCGCTGCTGGACCACACCGACGCCGCGCGCGTGGCCGGAGTTTGCTGCCCGCCCGGTCCGCTCGCCACGCAGATCGAGGCCCGCGGCCTGCCGTGGTTCGAGACGGCGGAGCCTCATGCGCGGTTCGATGCGTCTCCAACGGATCGTCTCGCAGCGGTGTCGAGACTCGCCCGCATCGGGCCCGCGGTGGAACGCGCGGCGCGGCGCACGAAGGCCGACGTCGTCCACGCCAACAGCGTCCGGACGGCCCTCGGGCTGAGCTTCTCGACGTCTCGGATCGTTGCTCACGTGCGCGACGTGCTTCCGCCGGGACGTACCGCGACCTCCGCGAAACGCGTGCTGGTCGCTCGTAGCGCCCGGATTGTCGGGATCAGCTCGTTCGTGGCGTCGCGATTCTCAGCCGACTTGGCTCGGCCAGGCCGCTGGGTCATCATCGACAACCCCATCGATTTACGGGACCTGCCGGTACGCGACCCCGAGACGCGGCCGCAAGAGCGTGGCGGCTCCGGCTTCGATCCTCACGTTCCGCTCGCGCTGGTGATCGGACAGATTACGCCGTGGAAGCGGCAGCTTCTCGCGATCGAGGCCGTGGCCGCCGCACACGAACAAGGAATGCCGGTCGGTCTGGCGATCGTCGGCAGCGTGAAGTTCACCGAGGGCCGGACCGGAGAGACCAACCGGGCCTACGAGCGGTTGTTGCGGCGACGGGCGGTCCAGCTCGGTGTCGAACGCTCGGTGAGCTTCTTGGGAGAACGCGACGACGTTGGGCGGCTCATGGGTGCCGCGGATCTCGTGCTCATCCCCTCCCGGGACGAGCCGTTCGGTCGTACGGCGGCCGAGGCGATCGCGTCGGGCGTTCCCGTCCTGACGTCGACCGTCGGAGGCCCGGCGGACGTCGTCGCGCGGTGCGGCGGTGGAGTGGTCGTCTCCGATGACGAACCGAATTCGTGGGCCTCAGAGATCGTGTCGATGGTGCGTCGCGCGAGCGGGGCGGGAGTGGGGGTCGATCCCCGGGCGATCGCCAGCGTCCGGTCCGCTTTCGATGCAGACCGGCACGCCGAGGAGATGGGCCGCACGTTCGACGATGTCGCAGCCGGTCGATGACCCGTGAGCGAGTGCCGGCCTAGCGGTGACGCGCCGCCTCGTGGAGGACGTCCTCGACCTGTTCCACGACGACGTCCCAGGAGAAGCGCCGTGCCCAGCGGGGTCCTTCCTCGCCGAGGGCCGTCCGCAAGGCCCGGTCTGTGAGCAGACGGACGATGGCGGCCGCGGCGTCCCCGATCGACGTCGGGTCGACGAGGAGGCCCGTCCGGCCGTGATCGACGGCGTCGCGTGCGCCCCCTTGATCGCCCGCCAGAACGGGCACGCCCCGAGCGGCTGCCTCGGCGAAGACGATGCCGAATCCCTCGCCGCCTTCTCCGGGCGGCACGCGACTGAGCATGGCGAACACCGCGCACGTGTCGAGGCGGCGGTCGCGTTCCTCATCCGATGCGCGTCCGAGGAACTCGACGGCGTCGCGGACTCCCAGGTCGGTCGCCAGGCGTTCGAGCGCGGGCCGGAGTCGGCCCTCACCGATGACGATGAGGCGGGCTTCGGCCACGGTCTGGCGTGCGAGCGCCAGTGCTCGAATCAGGACGTCCGTTCCTTTGTGCACGTCGTCCAGGCGCGACACCGTGACGACCGTCGACTCGTCCGGGCGACGCCGATCGGGGTCAACGAAGGCATCAACTGGAATGCCCGGGGGCACGATGCGGAGTCGATCCGGTCGTGCAGCAGAGCGCAGAGCTAGGTCCCGCGTATGACGGCTGACGGCAATCACGCGGTCCGCCCTGCTCAACGCGAGGCGGGCGAGCAGGGGCCGGCGGGGGAGCTCCTTCGCATGGACGTACTGCACCCACGGCCGTCGGCTCGCCAGGACACCGGGTGCCGCCACGATGTGCCCGGAAAGGATCGCGTCGTACTGCCGAGCTCGAGCAGCTCGGACCACGCCGGCGTTTAGACGCGCGACGGCGGCGGCGTGCCCGCCTCTAGGGCGCCGTAGTCGCTGGACGCGCGCCTCACCCCTGTCGTATGCATGGGCGCCTGGGCTCTCGAGAGTCAGGACGTCGTAGGTGACTTCCCGGCGATGCTCTACGAGTCCGTGAAGGAGCGTCTGGATGCCGCCGGTGGCCGGTGGATAGTCCGGGGTAGCAAGCAGGACGCGCAGGGTCATGGAGCGACGGCCTCGGCCTTGGCCCGCCTGACTTGTTCGAGGATGCCGGCCTGGAAGTTCGCGATCGAGAAACGCGCGGC
>WLOB01000186.1 GCA_009699505.1 Actinomycetota bacterium
GCGCACTTCTGCCCGGCGATGCGGTAGTCGTTGACGGAGTTGACGAGCGCGATCGGATGGATCTGCGTGATCTCGCGGACGAGGCGCAGCGCCTCGTCGAAGTTGCCGCGCAGCGCCACGACCTGCGCGCCGTGCATGAGCGCCTGGGCGAGCTTGCCCGCGGCGATCTTGCCGTCCGGGACGAGGACCACGCCGCGGATGCCGGCGCGCGCCGCGTAGGCGGCCAGCGACGCCGCGGTGTTGCCCGTGGAGGCGCAGATCACGGCGTCGGCGCCGTCGCGGACGGCGGCGGAGACCGCGCAGGTCATGCCGCGGTCCTTGAAGGAGCCCGTGGGGTTCAGGCCCTCGTACTTCAGGAAGACCTCGGCGCCGACGCGCTCGGAGAGGCGCGGGGCGAAGATGAGCGGCGTCGAGCCCTCGTTGAGCGAGACGATCGGGTCGCCCGCCTCGAACGGCAGGCGGTCGAGGTAGCGCTCGATGAGCCCCATCCGGCGGATGGAGTCCGGACCCTGCAGGCGGTGGGCGACGCGGTCGCCGCGGGCGCCGCCGGGCGGGGTGATGAGGTCGTCGGTGCTCACGACGCGAACTCCTCGTCGATCACGCGGATCGCGCGCGGGGTGGCGGTCACGAAGTCCTTCGAGGCGATGAGCTGCACCGCCCCGTAGAAGCGGGACTCCAGGACGGGGTGGACGACCAGGACGAGGCGGGCGCCGGTGCCCGTCCCCTTCTGGACGACGCTCTTGACCGAGACGCCCTGCAGGCCGAGCACCTGGGCGATCTGGGCCAGGACGCCGGGGCGGTCCGCGACCTCGACGTGCAGGTAGAAGCTGGACTCGACGTCGTCGACGAAGCCGAGCTTGTTCTGCGTCGGCGGCGTCTGCGCCGGCGGGATCATCGCCGAGATGACGTCGCCGATGACCGCGGTGGCGGTCTGCGGACCACCGGCGCCGGGGCCCGAGAGCGTGATCTCGGTGATCGCGGGCGACTCGATGGTGACGGCGTTGAACGGGCCGTCGACCGCGGAGAGCGGGTGCCCGGCGTAGAGGAACGCGGGGTGCACCCGGACGGCGAGCTCGTCGCCGATGCGCTCGGCGGTGCCGATGAGCCGCAGCGACAGGCCGAGCTCGCGGGCGTACTCGATGTCCTCCGTCGTCAGCTGCTCGATGCCCTCGTACGGGACGTCGGACAGGTGCACCGGCGTGTCGAAGGCCAGGCGGGCGAGGATCGCCATCTTCGCGGCGGCGTCCTTGCCGGACACGTCGTCGCTGGGGTCGGCCTCGGCGTACCCGAGCTCCTGGGCCTCCGCGAGCGCCTCGGCGTACGACGCGCCCGTCGCCGCCATCTGGCTCAGGATGAAGTTCGTCGTGCCGTTGACGATGCCGTGCAGGCGGTCGATGTGCTGGCCCGTCAGCGACTCCTGCAGCACGCGGATGATCGGCACGACGCCGGCGACGGCGGCCTCGAAGCGCAGCTGCACCTCGTGCTCGCGGGCCAGCGCCCAGAGCTCCTCGCCGTGCTCGGCCAGGAGCTGCTTGTTCGCGGTGACGACGTGCTTGCCGGCGCGGATCGCGCGGGTCACGTACTCGTGCGCCGGGTGGATGCCGCCCATGACCTCGACGATGAGGTCCGAGCCCGCGAGGATCTCCTCGAAGTCGCCGCGCGTCGTCGTCAGCACCCCCGAGACCTCCGGCCGCAGGCCGGTGACGTGGGCGATGGCGTCCGCGCGCTCGGGCAGCAGCAGGTCGACGGACGAGCCGACGGTGCCGTGGCCGAGCAGGCCGACGCGGAACGGGGCGGGAGCGTCCGAGGACATCGCGCGGGATCATCGCACGCGCCCCCGGGCCGCCGATCCGACGTCCCGGCCGGACGTCCACCCGGTCGGGGCGCGTGGGACGCTGTGGCCGATGCGCGCGATCCTCTCCGACCTCGACGGCACGCTCGTCGACTCGACCCCGGCGGTCCTGCGCGTGTGGCAGGGGTGGATGCGCGACCGCGGCCTGCCCGTCCTGTCCGCGGACGAGCACCCGCACGGGATCCCGGCGCGGTCCATCGTCGCGTCGCTCGCCCCGCACCTCGACGCCGACGCCGAGGCGGCCGAGCTCGAGCGCCGCGAGATCGCCGACCTCGACGGCGTCCGCGCGCTGCCCGGGGCCGCGGAGCTCCTGGGCGCGGCGGCGGGCGGCGCCGGTGCGGCCGCCCCGGGGTGGCCGCTCGTCGCCGTCGTCACGTCCTGCACCCGCCCGCTGGCGCTCGCCCGCATCCGGGCCGCGGGCCTGCCAGTGCCCGCCGTGATGGTCACCGCGGAGCGCACGGACCGCGTCAAGCCCGACCCCGACCCCTACCTGCTCGGCGCGCGCGAGCTCGGGACGGACCCGGAGGACTGCGTGGTCCTCGAGGACGCCCCGGCCGGGGTGACCGCGGGACGCGCGGCGGGGATGCGCGTCGTCGCGGTGCGCTGCTCCCACGACGAGGCGGCGCTCCGGGGCGCCGACGAGGTCGTCGACGACGTCGCGGCGTTCCTGCGGGGCGCCGGGCTCCCGGCCGTCGCGCCCGGCCTCGCCGGCTGAGGCCCGCGCCGACCGCGACCTGCTCAGCCGACGTCGCGGCCCCAGAGCTCGTCGACCCGCTCGCGGCGGACGACGACGCGCGACCGGCCGCCCGAGACGAAGACGACGGGCGGCCGCGGCACCCCGTTGTACGTGTTCGACATGGCGTACCCGTAGGCCCCGGTGACCGGCGTGACGAGCACGTCGTCGGGCCGCGGGTCGTCGAGGAGGGCGTCGCGGACGAGGACGTCGCTCGACTCGCAGTGCTTGCCGACGACGTTGCAGGCGGTCGGCGCGGTCGCGCGGGCGTGCGGCGTGCCGACGAAGCGGTCGACGACCTGGACCTCGTACGCCGCCCCGTAGAGCATCGGTCGCAGGTTGTCGGCCATCCCGCCGTCCACCCCCACCCACGTCGAGACGTTCCGCTTCACCGTCTCGACGCGGTAGAGCGTGACCCCGGCGCGGCCGACGAGCGACCGTCCGGGCTCGTCCGCGATCCGCACCCGGTCCCCGATGAGCTCGCGCGCCGCGTCGACCTTCACCCGCACGTAGTCGTCGACGGTCGGCAGCAGCGGCGCCTGGTCCGCCGTGTAGGCGACGCCGAGCCCGCCGCCGAGGTTGACCTCCTCGACCGCGCCGGCGAGGGGCGCGATCGCGGCGACGGCGCGCCGGAAGACGTCGAGCTCCAGGAGCTGCGAGCCGACGTGGAAGTGCAGGCCGTCGAGCCGCAGCGACGCCAGCGCGCCGATGCGGTCGATCGCGTCCCGGGTCTCGTCGAGGCCCATGCCGAACTTCGAGTTCGCCTGGCCCGTCGAGATGCCGTCGTGGGTCTCGCCGCGGACGTCGGGGGTCACCCGGATGCCGACGGCCTGCACGACACCGCGCTCCCGGGCGATCCGCGCGAGGCGCTCGACGTCGCCGGCGTTGTCGACGACGACCTGCCGGAGGCCGTGGTCGACGGCGGCCTGCAGCTCGGCCTCGGACTTCGCGTTGCCGTGCAGGTGGATGCGGTCGGGCGAGAAGCCGGCGTTCAGCGCGAGCGCGAGCTCGCCGCCCGAGGCGACGTCGCAGCCGAGGCCCTCCTCCTCGAAGACCCGCAGGACCGCGGTGCACGGGAACGCCTTGGACGCGAAGGACACGTGGGCGCCGGGCGCGCGGCGCTCGAAGGCCTCGGCGTAGGCCCGTGCCTGGGCGCGCAGGTCGTCCTCGGCGACGACGTAGGCCGGGGTGCCGTGCTCCGCCGCCAGGTCGAGCGCGTCGCACCCGCCGAGCTGCAGCCGGCCGCGCTCGTCGAGGGTGCTGCCCAGGGGGTAGACGGCGAGGGGATCGGCGGTCATGGCCGCCGGATGATGCCAGCGGGGCGACCGGCGCCGCGGCGCCGGGGATCCCGGGCGCGGCGGGGTCCGCCGCGGCGGGTCAGTTGCCCAGCGCGGAGCTGAGGCCGTCGCCGAGCCCGCGGACCGTGTCGTCCACGGTGGTGCCGAGGCCGTCGACGAGATAGCCGAGGACGGAGCGTGCGCCGCCGACCACGGTGGTCACGCCGTCCGTCAGGGACTTCGTGACGTCGGCGAGGTCGTCCGTCGTGTCGTCCAGCCCGCGGCCGACGGCGGGCAGCGCGCCCGGCACGGGCGCGGCCGCCGGGGTGGTGGGGGTCGTCGGCGTGGGGGCGTCGGGCGCGTCGACCGTCGGCGTGTCCTTCGTCAGCGGCGTCGTCGTCGCGCCCCCGTCGAGCGGCTCGGGCTGCGAGGCGGTGGTGGTCCCCGGCGTGGCCGTGGCCGGGACGTCGGTCGTCGTCCCGGCGCCCGCCGGGGCGGCGGCCGCGGCGGCGGCGGCGGTCGAGGCGGGCGGGAGCGCCACGGCGGCGTCCCGGGTCCCCGAGGCCACAAGGGGCAGGTCGGTGTTGCCGGCGGCGCTCACGACGAGCGGGGCGTCCGTGGAGTCCCCGGGGACGTCGATGACGCCGGTCCCGCCGAGGACGCCCGCGGCACCCGCGGCGAGCACGAGGGCGGCGACGACGGGGACGGCGCCCAGGCTGAGCCCGGGGACCATGGTTCCGATCTGGCGCACGCGCGACACGATCGGTGGATCGGCAGGGGCGCTCCGCGACTTGAGCGCCGGTCCACCGTTCTGGACGGACGTCGTACCCACGGACCTCAGGACGCCGTGGCGGACGGGCCCTGCGGGCGGTGCACGCGCAGCCGCCAGACGACGAGCGCGGTGCCCGCGACGAGCATCCCGAGGCTCGTGACCTGGGCCGTCGTTAGGCCGAGGTCGACGTCCGGGTTGCGGCGCCAGAACTCGACGACGAAGCGCTCGACGCCGGCGAACACGAGGTAGAGCCCGAAGAGCGCGCCGGCGGGGAGGCGGTCGCGCAGCTGCCACAGCACGAGGGCGGCGAGCCCCATGGAGAGCGTCTCGTAGATCGGCGTGGGCTGGACGACCTCGTCCGTGGGCACGACGCCGTCGGGGTAGGCCATCGCCCAGGGCAGGTCGGACGCCCGGCCGTAGTCGCCGTCGCCGGAGACCTGGCAGCCGACCCGGCCGATCGCGTAGCCCAGCGCGAGCGCCGGGGCGGCCGCGTCGAGCAGCCGGGCGTTGAGGTGGTCGCGCCAGCGCGCCCACAGGAGGACGGCCAGCGCGCCGCCGAGCGCCCCGCCGTACCACGTCAGCCCGGAGCCCCCGAAGAGCGACCCGACCAGGTCGCCCTGGGCCTCGGACCAGTTGTCGACGAGCCAGTAGGCGCGGGCGCCGACCAGGCCGCCGACGAGCGCGGCCAGCAGGGCCTCCGTCGCCTGGTCGCCGGGCCAGCGCAGCTCCCGGAAGCGGCGGGTGAGGACGGCGCCGGCCGCCAGGAAGGCGATGGCGAAGCAGAGCCCGAAGGTCTTGAGCGGGAGGCCCAGCAGGTCGATCTCGGGCTGCACGCCCGGGAAGGCTAGCCGTCCCGGCCTACAGGTAGCCCATCGGGTCGCGCTGGACCCCGTTCACGCGGGTCTCGAAGTGGATGTGCGGGCCCGTCGAGTTGCCCGTGTTGCCGCTCGCGGCGATGACCTGGCCCTTCGTGACCTTCTGGCCGACGCTCACGCCGAGACGCGAGTTGTGCCCGTAGCACGTGGACAGGGAGCCGCCGTGGTCGATGCAGATGTAGTTGCCGTAGCCGCCGACCCAGCCGGCGATGCGGACGGTGCCCGACGCGGACGCGTGGACGGGCGTGCCGACGGGCACCGCGATGTCGATGCCGCCGTGGAGGCGGCCCCAGCGGTAGCCGAAGGGCGAGGTGAAGGTGCCGTTGGCGGGGTAGTCGAGCGCGCCGCTGCCCTTCTTGACGCTCCCGCCGCCGCTCGGCATCCCGGAGAGCTTGGCCTGGATCTTGCTCTCCTCCTTCTCGATGCCGTCGAGGTGCGACTCGAGGTCCTTGCGGTCGCCGCGGACGCTCTTCAGCAGCGTCTTGCGGCTCGCGCGGGCCTCGCTGATGGTGCTGCGGGCGCCGACGAGCTGCCCCTTGACCTGGACGACCTCGTCCTTGCGGGCCTCGATGCGCTCGTTCGTCGCGCGCTGCCCGCGCTCGAGCGCCGCGAGGCGCTTCTCCGTGGCGACCGCCTCGGTCTTCGCGGAGCGCACGGCCTGGACGACGCGCCGGTCCTGGGCGCCGATGCGGGCGAGGAACTCGCCCCGCTCGACGAGGTCGGAGAAGCCGTTGGCGGAGACGACGACGGACACGAGGTCGGGCTTGTCGGCCTGGTAGAGCTCGACGAGACGCGCGGCGAGGACGCGGCGGGACTCCTCGAGCCGGGCCCGCAGCCGCACGAGGCGGGCGCGCTCCGAGCGCAGGTCGCCCTGCGTCCGGGTCAGCGCCGCCTGGCTCACGTCGAGGTCGGCTTGCACCGCGGCCTGCTGGCGCTGGAGCACGTCGATCCGGCCCTGGAGCCCGTCGATCCGGTCGCTGTAGCGCCGCACGTCGGAGACGAGGACGCGCTCCCGGCGCTTCTTCCCCTCGACCTTGCTCCGCGTCGAGTCGATCTCGTTCCGCAGCTTCTCGAGCTGCTGCTGCGACGCCGCGCCGGCCGGCGCGGGGTCGCCGACGACGCCGATGCCCGTCGCAAGGCCGGCGGTCACGACGAGCGCGACGCCGGTGGACGACAGGAGACGTGAAGGGCGACGGGGCGAGGACCTGGGCACAGGCCATCGACGGTAGGGCCCGGGCGCCCGGGGACCTAGCGGTGCAACCGCCTTTGCGGACACGGACGCGCGGCCGACCCGGCGTCGGCCCCGGTGACGGACCGTCGCTCCCGGGCACGCCCCGCGGCCGTGGCGCACCGGCGCGCACGTGGCGCGGAGCCGCTCGGGAGGCGGCTGGCGGACGTGCGCGCTTCGCGGGCGCTGAGGGAGGGGTAAATCTTCGGTCCCGACGGGCGTTCCGGGCGATATCGGGCCCCCGGTGTGGGACGATGGATCCATGCCTCGAGGCGCTTCGTTCGGAAAGGACCCCGGGCTCCAGGCCCGGATGGTCGCCACCCTCTTCGCGCTGGGTCTGCTGTACGTCGTCTTCGCAGCCGTGCTCATCGCCGCGCTGCGCAGCGCGGGCCCGGTGATCGTCATCTGCGGCGGCCTGCTGCTGTTCCAGTTCTTCACGGCCGACAAGCTGGCGCTGCGCTCCATGCACGCCCACGAGGTCACGCCGGAGCAGGCGCCCGAGCTGCACGCGCTCGTCGACCGGCTCTGCCTGCAGGCCGACCTGCCCAAGCCGAAGGTCGCCATCGCCGACGACCCGATGCCCAACGCCTTCGCGATCGGACGGTCCCGCAAGAGCGCGACCGTCGCGGTGACCACGGGGCTGCTCGAGCTGCTGAGCCCCGCCGAGCTCGAGGGCGTGCTGGCGCACGAGCTCGCGCACATCGCGCACCGCGACGTGGCGGTCATGACCCTGGCCAGCTTCTTCGCCTCCCTCGCCGCCCTCATCGTGCAGAACGCGATCTGGTTCGGCGGCGGCAGCCGCGACGAGGACGACAACGGCCCCGGCCTCCTCGCCGTCATCGCCGTCTCGGCGCTCGTCTACGCGATCTCGTTCTTCCTGCTCCGGGCGCTCTCGCGCTACCGCGAGTACGCCGCGGACCGTGGCGCCGCCGTGGTCACGGGCCGGCCCAGCGCGCTGTCGTCCGCGCTGCTGAAGATCAGCGAGGGCATCCGCCACACCCCGCAGCAGGACCTCCGCGAGGTCGGCGCCGCCTCGGCGTTCTACATCCTGCCGCCGCGCGCGAAGAGCGCGATGGGCGAGCTCTTCTCGACCCACCCGTCGATGGAGAAGCGCATCGCGGCGCTGCAGCAGATCGAGGGCCAGCTCCAGCTCGGCCGGACGGCCTGATCGCCGTGGGCTTCCTCGACACGCTCCTCGGCCGCACCAAGACGGTCAAGCAGGTCCGCCCGGACCGGCTGTTCGCGCTGACGACGGCCGCGCTCGACCTGCAGGCCGGGCACGGCATCGTCACGACGGGCGAGGCCGCGATCGTCTTCCAGCCGCTCGCCACGGGCGACTTCAACGCGATCGCCGACGACGCCGAGGCCATCC
>WLOB01000187.1 GCA_009699505.1 Actinomycetota bacterium
ACCCCGCCGCCGGCCACGACGACCACGAGCACGACCCCGGCCCCGCCCGCCGGGGACGGCCAGCAGGTCGGCGGCACCGTCGTCGGGGCCTCCCCCGCCGCCTCGGCCGGGCAGCCGGGCGTCGCCGCCGGCGCGGGGAGCGGGGACGGGACCGGCCCGGCGACCGTGCTGGCGGCCGTGGCCCTCCTGGCGGTCGCGGTGGGCACGCAGCTCGAGCGACGCCGCCCCCGCCGCCTCGGGTAGGACGACGGACGGGCAGCGCCCGCCCGCGCCGGCGGTGCACCGTCGTGCACGGGGCACCGTACGCATTAGGGAGGGCTAATAAGGCAACCCGAACTTGCTAGGCTCGCGCCCCATGCTCGACCCTTCAGCCGGCGCGCCCGTCGCCGACCACGACGCACCCGCCGACGTCTTCACCGTCCCCGGCCCGCTCGAGCCGCGAGCGCCGGCGCCACGGCCCTCGGCCGCCGAGGAGGCGCGCACGATCGTCGCGGGCACCACCGTGGCGACGCTCGGCACCCTCAGCGAGGACGGCGCCCCCTGGGCCTCGATGGTCGCGTTCGCCACGCTGCCCGACGGCCGCCCGGTCATCGTCGTCTCCACGCTCGCGGAGCACGGCCGCAACCTGCTCCGGGACCGGCGCGCCGGGCTGAGCGTCGTCATCCCGCCGCGCGGCAGCGACCCGCTCGACAGCGGCCGCGTCTCGCTCGCCGGCACCGTCGAGGCCCCCGAGGGCGAGGAGGCCCAGGCCGCCCAGGACGCCTACGTCCGCGCCGTCCCGCCCGCGGGCCTGTTCGCCGGGTTCGGCGACTTCCGCACCTGGGTGCTGCGCGTGGACCGCGTGCGCTGGGTCGGGGGCTACGGCCGCATGGACTCCGTGACGATGGCCGACTACGCCGCCGCCGAGCCCGATCCGGTCGTCCCGGGCGCCGCCCCCGCGATCCAGCACCTGAACGCCGACCACGCCGACGCGCTGCTCGACATGGGCCGCTCGCTCGCCGGCTTCACGGACGCCACGGCGGCCCGGTGCACCGGCGCGGACCGCTACGGCCTGGACCTCGCCCTCGAGACCCCGCGCGGGAAGGCCGGCGCACGCGTCGGCTTCGACGAGCGCCTCGACGCCCCGTCGGGCCTGCGCGCCGCGACCGTGGCGCTCGCGAGGCGCGCCCGCGGTGGCCTCGCCGCGCTGCTGCTCGCCCTCGGCGTCGTCGCCGGCCTGGCCGGCGGCCCGCTCGCCGACGGCGCACGGGCCGCGGGGACGCCGAAGCGCGTCGTCACGCTGACCCCGTTCACGTCGAACGTCGCCTCCCGGCTGGGCGTGCGGCCGACCGCGGTCGGCGACGGCGTCGGCACCGGCAGGATCGCCGCGGCCCCCGGCCTGAAGGGCGTCCGCCGCCTGCCGATGAGCCACCCCGACGGGCCGAACATCGAGACGCTGATCCGCCTGAGGCCGGACCTCGTCCTCTCGTCGCCGAACTGGCGCTCGGGCACGCCGCGGATCCAGGCGCAGAGGATCCCCGTCGTCGACGGCTGGGAGCCGCTGCGCGTCAACAACGTCTCCCCGGGCGTCCGACGGATCGCCAGGCGCCTGGGCAAGGTCTCGCAGGGCGCGCGGCTGACGAAGCGGATCGACGCCGGGATCCGGAAGGCGCGGACCGGCGTGACGAAGCGCCCGAAGGTGCTGCTCGTCCTCGGCATCGGCCGCAACACGATCGCGTTCCTGCCGAACTCCTGGGGCGGCGACATGATCCGCTACGCCGGTGGCTCGCTGCTGACCGCGGGGCTCAAGCCGACCTTCAACGCCGGCATCCCCGGCAGCTTCGCGCCGCTCTCGGACGAGGAGGTCCTCGCCCGCGACCCCGACGTCATCGTCGTCGTGCCGCACGGCAACGCGAAGGACATCCCGTCGACGGTCGACTACTTCCGCTCCAAGCCGGGCTGGGCGCCGACCCGCGCCGCGCGCGAGGGCAACATCCACATCGTCGACCCGGACCGGCTGCTCCAGGCGAGCGACGACCCGGGCGCGGTCATCCGCTGGGTCCGTCGCGACCTGCTGAAGAACTGACCCACCGGTGACGCTCCGGCAGGTCGCGGTCCTCGGGACCTCGGCGGTGGTCCTCGTGATCGCCGCCCTGGCCTCGGTGGCCCTCGGCTCCACCACGATCCCGGTGCGCGACGTGCTGCACGCGCTGCCGCTCGTCGGCGACGGGCGGGTCGACGGTCCCACGGACCAGATCATCAACAGCCTGCGGATCCCGCGGACGGTCACCGCGATCCTCGTCGGCGCCGCGCTCGGGGTCGCCGGGGCCCTGCTGCAGGGCGCCCTGGCCAACCCGCTCGCGTCGCCCGACGTCGTCGGGGTCACCGCCGGCTCGGGCTTCGGCGCGATGATCATCCTGCTCGCGTTCCCCGGGTCCGTGACGCTCGTCCCGCTCAGCGCGCTGGTCTTCGGGCTCGTCGCCACGGCGCTCGTCTTCGCCGTCGCGTGGGCCGGCCGCGGCGGGGGCAGCATCGCGCGGCTGATCCTCGCGGGCATCGCGGTCTCCGCCGTCTTCACCGCCGGCACCACGGCGCTCATGACCGCGTTCCCCGACCGCGTGTCGACGGCGATCTTCTTCATCGCGGGCTACCTGAGCTACGACGGCTGGGAGACGCTGCGCGGCGTCTGGCCCTACTTCGCCTTCGGGCTGGTCGCCGCGGCGCTGCTGATCCGGCCGCTGGACCGCCTGGCGCTGGGCGACGACGTGGCGCAGTCCCTCGGGGTGCGCCCGCGGGTCGTGCGGCTGCTCGCCGCCGGGATCGCCGCGCTGCTCGCCGCCGCGTCCGCCGCGCTGGCCGGGCTCCTCGGGTTCCTCGGCCTCGTCGTGCCGCACGCCGTGCGGCTCGCGGGCGGCACCGCGAGCCACCGCTTCGTCGTGCCGACCTCCGCCGTGGCCGGCGCCGCGCTCCTCCTCGTCGCCGACACCGTCGCCCGGCGGGTCGCCGCGCCGCTCGACCTGCCCGTGGGCCCGTTCATGGTCGTCCTCGGCGTGCCCCTGTTCCTCTGGCTGCTGCGCAAGGCGGTGTGAGCCCATGACCGGGGAGCACCCCACCGACCCGCTGCTCGAGGTCCACGGCCTGGCCGTCCGGCTCGGTGGGCGCGACATCGTCACGGACGCCGACCTCGTCCTGCGCCGTGGCGAGCTCGTCGCCGTCGTCGGCCCGAACGGCGCCGGGAAGTCCACGATCGTGCGCGCCGCCGCCGGCCTGACGCGCCCCGCCGCCGGGACGGTCCTGTGGGGCGGCCGGGACGTCCGGTCCGTCGGCCCGCGCCGCCTCGCGCGGCTGCGGGCGTTCGTCCCGCAGCGCCCGCAGGTGCCGCAGGGCGTGAGCGTCGAGGAGGCCGTCGCGATCGGGCGCTCCTCGCACATCGGCCCGCTCAGCCGCCCCGGCGCCGCCGACCGGCTCGCGGTCACCGAGGCCCTCGAGCGCGCCGCCGCCGCGGGGCTGCGCGATCGCCAGCTGACGACCCTGTCGGGCGGCGAGCTCCAGCGCGTCCAGCTCGCCGTCGGCCTGGCCCAGGGCGCGCCGGCGCTCATCGCCGACGAGCCGACCTCCGCGCTCGACCTCGGCGCCACGGCGACCATGGCGCGCCTGCTCCGGTCGCTGGCCGACGACGGGCTCGGCGTCATCCTCGTCGTGCACGACCTGGCGCTCGCCTCGGCGATCGCCGACGAGGTCGTCGTCGTCGAGGCCGGGCGCACCGTCGCCACCGGCCCGCCGTCCGCGGTCCTGACGGCGGACCGCCTCGCGCGGACCTGGCGCGTCGACGCCGCGCTCGCCACGGACGCGACGGGTCGCACGGCCCTCCACGTCGGCTGGCTCGGCGGCCCGCCCGGGGCGTCGTCCCCCGACGGGACCGGCGACGACCCGGACGGCGCCGGCGACGACCCGACCGGCGAGCACCCGGCGGGCACCGCCCCGCCGGCCGGCGTCACCGGCGCGCCGTCGTCCGGCGTCCCCGTCGCCCCCGATCCGCCGCCCGGTGCGCCGGGCGCCATCCATCCCCCAACGACCGAAGGACCACCCGCACCATGACCCGCACCCGTCGAGCCCGCGCGACCGTCGTCGCCGCGGGCGGCCTCGCCCTCCTCCTCCCCGCCGCCGCGTCCGCCGCCACGCCGACCGCCGTCACGAACGGCACCACGACCCTGCGTCCCTCGGGCGCCGCGTACCGCACCCTGAAGCGCGCCGACGTCGCCGTGCTGCCCATCGGCGTCGCCGCGACGAAGGGCTCGCGCATCGCGATCCCCGTCCGCTCCGGTGTCGTCGGCACGGTCTCGCGGCTCGTGCACGGCGAGACGGACGGCCTGCTCCTCCGCGGCGAGGACGGCAGCGCCCGCCTCACCGACCTGCGGATGCGCATCGGGCGCAGCTCGTCCACGGTCACCGGCCGCGTCGACGGCGGCTCGCCCGGCACGCTGTTCACGCTGAGCGCGAAGCGCCTCGACGTCCGCCTCGCCTCGCGCGCCGCGAGCCGCAAGGGGGTCACCTGGAAGCTGACGGCGCGCGCCGCGAAGACCCTGCGCTCGCGGCTGGACGTCCGCGGCCTGCGCGCGGGCGGCTTCGGCGTCGCGACGCTCACCGCCAGGCTCGCGGCCCCGTCGTCGTCGCCGGCGCCCACGCCCGGCACGCCCGCCCCCGCGCCGTCGCCGTCGCCCGCCCCCGCGCCGCTGCCGCCCGGCGCCCCCGCCGTGGCGAGCGTCACCTCGGGTGCGGCGGACTGGGGCGTCAAGACGTCGTTCCGCCGCTACATCACCGGGCCGATCGCCGGTGGCAAGGCCGTGCCCTCCGACGGCGTGACGACGAACCCGGACGACACCTACCGGTTCGGCCCCGCCACGGGCACCGTCGACCGCTCGACCGGCGCGCTGTCGATCGGGTTCCGCGGCCAGGTCTACTTCGAGGGCCACGGCTCCGGCGAGGCCGCGGCGCTGCGCGTCTGGCTGCGCAACCCGCGCGTCGTCACGACGCCCGGCGCCACGACGGGCAGGCTCCACGCCGACATGACGAGCAAGGGCCAGGACGGCCGGCTCGTGGACTACCCGGACGTCGCGCTCGCGGACCTCGACCTGACGGCGGGCACGCGCCGGACCACCGCCACGGGCGTCACGTGGAGCGCGGTGCCGGCCACCCTCACGGAGGAGGGCGCGCCCGCGTTCGGCGGCTTCTACAACGCCGGCGCGGAGCTCGACCCGATCTCCTTCGCCGTCACGACCGCGGGCTGAGCCGCCGAGCCGGGTGGGCGCCCGGGTCGGGGCGTCCGCCGCGGGTCAGGCGAAGATCCGCTGCGCCTCGCGGAGGGCGTCGACGAGGGCGTCGATCTCGTCCGTCGTCGTGTGCGCCGCGAAGCTCGCCCGCGTGGTGGCCGGGATGCCCATCGCGCGGTGCAGCGGCTCGGCGCAGTGCTGGCCGGCGCGGACGCAGACCTCGCGGCGCGCCAGGATCTCGGCGACGTCGTGCGGGTGCAGGCCCTCGAACGCGAAGGACGTGAGGGCGCCGCGGCCGGCGGCCTCGGGCGGGCCGACGACGGTCAGCCCGTCGATCTCGGCCAGGCGCCCGAGGGCGTAGGCCGTGATCCGCTCCTCGTGGGCGATGACGGCCGCGGGGCCGCCGATCGAGCCGACCCAGTCGCACGCGGCGGCGAGGCCGACGGCCTCGACGATCGGCGGCGTCCCCGCCTCGAAGCGCTGGATGCCGGTCGCCCAGGTCGTCTCGTGGAAGTCGACGACGTTGATCATGTCGCCGCCCGTGAGGAACGGCGGCATCTCCGCGAGCAGGTCGCGGCGCACGTGCAGCACGCCGATCCCGGTCGGCCCGTAGAGCTTGTGGCCCGTCCAGCCGTAGAAGTCCGCCCCGAGCGCGGCCACGTCGACGGGCTCCTGCGGCACCGCCTGCGCGCCGTCGACCATCACGCGGGCCCGGGCGGCGTGCGACCGGCGGACGATCTCGGCGACCGGGTTGCGGGTGCCCAGGACGTTCGAGACGTGGGCGACCGCCACGAGCTTGACCCGGCCGCCCGCGAGGAACCCGTCGAGCTGGTCGAGGTCCAGGCGACCCTCCGCGTCGATCTCGAGGTAGCGGAGCGTCGCCCCGGTCCGCAGGCAGAGCTGCTGCCACGGCACGAGGTTGGCGTGGTGCTCCATCTGGGTGATGACGACCTCGTCGCCCTCCCCCACGTTCGCCGCGCCCCAGGAGGCGGCGACGAGGTTGATGGCCTCGGTCACGCTCTTGGTGATGATCGTCTCGCGGGCGGTGGAGCCGACGAACGCGGCGATGGTCGCGCGGGCGCCGTCGTACGCGGCGTCGGCCTCGACGGCGAGCCGGTGGACGCCGCGGTGCACGTTGGCGTAGTGCAGGCCGCCGAACTCGTGCATCGCGTCCAGGACCGCGCGCGGCTTCTGCGCGGAGGCGCCGCTGTCGAGGTAGACGATGCCCTCGGGCCGCTCGAGGTACGGGAACTGCGCCCGGACCGCGGCGACGTCGAGCGTGGCGGGTGCGGTGGAGGCGGCGACGTCGGTCATCCCCCTAAACCCTACTCCTGGGGACGGAGATGCCGGATCGCCCGCGGCCCGCCCGCCTACGTCGGTGCCAGCGCGCCCGTGCCGACGAGGATCAGGACCACGGTGCCGAGCGCCACGCGGTACTTGATGAAGACGCCCAGGCCGTGGTGGGCGATGAACTTCAGGAGCCAGGAGACCGCCGCGTAGCCGACGACGAACGAGACCGCCGTGGCCGTCAGGGTCGGGCCCCAGCCCACGCCGTCGGCGATGTTGTCGTACTCCGAGACGGCCTGGAGGACCGTCGCGCCGGCCAGGGCCGGAATGGCCAGGAAGAAGGAGAGCTTGGTGACGGCGACCCGGTCGATCCCGAGCAGGAGGCCGGTCGACATGGTCGCGCCGGAGCGCGAGATGCCGGGGATCAGGGCCAGGCACTGCGCGATGCCGATCGTGATCGTGTCGCGCAGCGTGACGTCGCCCTCGTGCCGGCGCTGGGTGCCCACGCGGTCCGCCCACCACATGACGCCGGAGAACAGGATGAGGGCGAAGCCGACGAACCACAGGGAGCGGAGCGTCGTCTCGATCTGGTCCTTGAACGCCAGGCCGACGATCCCGATCGGGATCGAGCCCGCGAGCACGGCCACGGCGAAGCGGAAGTCGTTCGTGCGCCGCGCCCCGGGCGTCCGGAGCCCGCGGAGGAACGCCGTCACGAGACGGACCAGGTCCGACCGCAGGTAGATCACCGTGGCGAGGACCGCGCCGATCTGGATGATCGCCGTGAACGCCGTCACGTCCGGGTCGTCGATGGAGTAGCCCATGAGCTTCTCCGCGATCGTGAGGTGCCCCGTCGAGGAGACGGGGAGGAACTCCGTGAGGCCCTCGAGGGCCCCGAGGACCACGGCTTCCCACAGATGCATGCCGGTGCTCACGCGGAGCATCCTGCCGGGTCGTGCGGCGGCCCGCGGCGCGCCCCCGGCGGCCGGCGAGGGCGCGGGTGGCGCCCTCGGCACGGCCTGGCGGACCCCCGCTAGACGACGGTGGTGACGTCCGCGCCCGCGGCCTCGGCCTCGGCACGGATGGCCTTGTAGCCCTCGGACTCGATCTGCTCGACGAGCTCGGGGCCGCCCTCCTTGACGATCCGGCCGTCGACGAGGATCGACACGCGGTCCGGCTTGATGAGGTGCAGGATCCGCTGGTAGTGCGTGATGATCAGCGCGCCGAGGTCGGACTCCGCCTTCACGGAGTTCACGGCCTGCGACACGATGTTCAGCGCGTCGACGTCGAGCCCGGAGTCCGTCTCGTCGAGGATGGCCACCGACGGGCGCTGGAGCGCGAGCTGCAGCATCTCGAGGCGCTTCTTCTCGCCGCCGGAGAACCCGTCGTTGAGGTAGCGGGAGCCGAACTCCTTCGGCACCCCGACGCGCTCCATCTCGGCCTGCACGAGCTTGCGGAAGTCCTTCAGGCTGATCTCGGACTCGCCGCGCTCCTCGCGGTGCGCGTTCAGGACCATCCGCAGGTACTTCACGATCGTCACGCC
>WLOB01000188.1 GCA_009699505.1 Actinomycetota bacterium
CCGTGGTCTGGGGCGACGACGCAGCAGCCGGCGGCCGCGGCCTCGAGCGCGGCGTTCGGCAGCGGATCCGGGTTGACGGACGGGACGGCGACGACGTCGGCCGCCGCGTAGACGAGGCCGACCCGGTCGACGAAGCCGGGCAGGTGCACGCGGTCCGCGACGCCGAGCGCCGCCGACCGGGCCCGCAGGCCGTCCGCCAGCGCGGGGTCGTCGCGCCACGCGGAGCCCGCCAGGAGGACGACGGTGCTGGGGTCCTCGCGCAGGGGGGAGGTCCCGAGCGCCTCGACGAGCAGCGCCTGGCCCTTCCAGGCCGACAGCCGCCCGAGGAGGGCCACGACGAAGACGTCCGGGGGCAGCCCGAGCGCCGCGCGGGCCACGTCGCGGTCCACCGGGTCGGGCGCGAGGGCGAGGCCGTCGTGCAGGACGCGCGCCCGGTCGCCCCGCGCGAAGCCGGCGAACTGCTCGCGGACCGCCTCGCTGACGCACGGCACCGCGGCCGCGCTCAGCAGCATGCGCCCGTAGAGCGGCCAGGGGCGCTCGAACCCCGTGTAGATCTCGCGCACGTGCCAGACGTGCGGGATCCCCAGCGCGGCCGCGGCCGGGGCGCCACCGAGCGTCACGGACGTGTTCGAGTGCACGAGCGCGGCGCCGCGCTCGCGGGCGATCCGCCCGAGCGCGAGCGCGTCGGCACCCCACTCGCGCCCCACCCGCAGGAGCCCGGCCGGGGACAGCAGCTCGCGTCGCAGGACGGAGAGCGGACGGACGAGGACCTCGCAGCCGACCTCCCGCAGGTCGTCGACGAGCGGGCCGTCCTCGGCCAGGACCGCGGTCGCCCGCCAGCGGTCGGGGTCCAGACCGCCGGCCATCGCGACGAGCTGGCGGTCGGCCCCGTACCGCCCGGCCGAGCTGTGCAGGTGCAGGACGTGCCGCGGACCGCTCATGCCGGGGCTCCGCGGCGTGCCCGCGTCGTCGCGCGGGGGACGTCGAGGACGTCCGCCGCCGGGGCGGGCACCCGGTCGGGGTGCAGGACGTGCGCGAGCAGCTCGAGCCCGTCGACGAGCCGGGGGCCGGGGCGGGCGAAGAGCCCGGAGGCGTCCACGGCCACGACCCGCCGCGGGTCGCCCTGCCAGAGCCGCTCCGCACGGGGGAGGGCCTCCGCCAGGGAGCGCCGTGCGTCGTAGCCGCACGGCATGCAGACCACCACCTCGGGCCGCAGGAGCGCCAGCTCGTCCCAGTCCGTCCGCGCGCTGCGCTCGCCGGGCAGCCCGAGCAGGTCCGTCCCGCCGGCCAGTTCGACGAGCTGCGGGGTCCAGTGGCCCGCGACGTAGACGGGGTCGAACCACTCCACCGCCGCGACCCGCGGGCGGACAGCGCCGCGCACCGCGACCCGGACCCGGTCCACCCGGGTGCCGATGGCGCGGCGCAGCGCCGCACCGGCCTCCGGGACGTCGCAGACCGCCGCGACGACGGCGACGTCCTCGAGCGTCTCGCCGAAGGTGTGCGGGTCGAGCGCCAGCACCTGCGGCGGCCCGGGGAGCCCGCGGGCGATCGCGACCACCTCGTCGTGCGACACCGCGCAGACGGAGCAGAGCGCCTGGGTGATCACGAGGTCCGGGCGGAGGCGCTCGAGCAGGTCGGCGTCCAGCCGGTCCGACGCCGCGCCCTCGCGGGCGAGCCCGGACACCGCCGCGTCGATGCCCGCGGCGTCGAGCCCGTCCGGCAGCGCGCTCGAGGTCACCCGGGGGAGCCCCCGGGCGCCCTCGGGGTGGTCGCAGCCGTGGGTCACGCCGACGACCCGGTCGCCGAGCCCGAGCGCGAAGAGGAGCTCGGTGGCGTGCGGCACCAGCGACACGATGCGGCGCGGACCTCGGGGCTGACGGCGGGCGGGCGGCAGGTGGTCCACTATGCCTGGTTATGGCAGACCTGATCGGTGAGACCCGGCTCGACGCGTGGCTGGAGGAGCGGGCGTGGAGCCGGCGGGGCGAGGCCCTCGAGCGGGAGTGGTCGTTCGGCGACTTCGCCGGCGCGCTGGCGTTCGTCAACGCGGTCGGCGGCCTGGCGGAGTCCCAGGGCCACCACCCGGACATCACGCTCCACGACTACAACCAGGTCCGGCTGCGGCTGTGGACCCACAGCGCCGGCGGCGTGACGGAGAACGACCTCGAGCTCGCGGAGCGCGTCGACGAGCTGCAGTGACGAACGTCCACGCGGACGAACCGAGGCGCGCCGTCCCACTTCTGTACTGGCCTGTTTCGGTCACTGTGATGTCCGAAAGCTAAGGACTTCGGCCGAACCGGGCCATTCCACGCGGGACCGGCGGACCGCCCGGGCGCCGTCCGGCACTATGTTCCTGTCCGAGCCGATCCTGGTGCGGCTGGACGGGACAACACGGTGCAGTGCCCGGGACGGCGCTGCATCACATAGGGACGGGCGATCCGTCGCCCCGACCACCACACACACGCACGGATGACCCCGAGGAGCTCGCTCCTCGGGGTCATTTGTTTCCCGGGGTCGGCGCGCTCCGCCGTCCCGCGTCACGGACGTGCGGCCCGGAACGACCGAGGGCCCGCACGGCGGGCCCTCGGGTGCTGCGTCCGGCCGGCGGCCGGGGTGCGGGGATGCGGCTCAGCGACGCCAGTCGAGGAAGCCCTCGCCGCTCTTGCGGCCGAGCTTGCCCTCGGCGATCAGCCGGTCGACCTCGGCCGGGATCGGGGTGCCGATGGTCTCGCCGATGGCCTTCGAGACGTCGAGGCCGACGAAGTCGAGCAGCGCGAACGGGCCCATGGGCTGGCCGGCGCCGAGCTGCATGCAGGCGTCGATGTCCTTCGCGGACAGGCCGCTCTGCTCCTTGAGCTCCACCGCGGAGAAGAGGAACGGGAAGAGCAGCTTGTTGACGACGAAGCCCGGCATGTCGGGCATCTCGACGGCGGTCTTGCCCCACGCGGTCGCGAGGGCCCGCGAGCGGTCCTTCGTGTCGTCGGAGGCGGCCGCCGGGAAGATCAGCTCGATGAGCTCCATCTTCGTGACGGGGTTGAAGACGTGGAGGCCGACGAAGCGCTCGTGGATCCCGGAGGACTCGGCGAGCTTCTCGATCGAGAGCGACGAGGTGGTCGTCGCGAGGATCGCGCCCTCGTGGATGATCGAGTCGAGCTTGGCGAAGACCTCGCTCTTCGTGGCGTGGTCCTCCGAGACGGCCTCGATCAGGTACGTCGCCGCGGCGAGGTCCTCGATGTTCGTGGTGACCGTGACGCCGGTGACGTCGACCTCCAGCTTGGAGGCCTGCTTGTCGATGGCCTTCTGGGCGCGCGCGGCGCTCTCGGCCGAGCGGGCCCAGAGCAGGACCTTCGAGGTCTTGGCGGCGGTGACCGCGATGCCGGTGGCGATGGTGCCGGATCCGGCGACGGCGACTGTCTCAGACATGGGGTTCCAGGTTCGCTGAACGAAGACGGGGAAGCGCGGCATCCTACCGGCCGTCGGAATTCACGGGCGGCCCCCGTCGGGGAGCAGCCGTCGCGCTCCCCGACCGCCCGCCCGGACCCCGCCGGCCGGTCGTCCTGCGTGACGCCTCGAACCCCGCCGGTCGGTCCTCCTGCGTGACGCCTCGGACCCCGCCGGTCGGTCGTCCGGCGCGGCGTCCCGGGTCACCGCCGGTCAGTCGTCCTGCGCGAGCCGGAAGCCGACCGGGGCGACGTCCAGGGGGAGCGGGGAGGACGGCAGCTCCTCCGGCAGGTCGACGTCGTTGAACGGCATGGGGGCGAGGTCGTTGGGGCCCCCGGGGTGGTAGGTCGCCGCCAGCAGCTGCGCCTGCCCGCGCCCCGGCCCCAGCTCGGTCTGGCCGCCGGAGTACGTCCCGATCCCGCGCTCCTCGCACGCGACGTAGAAGGCGGACAGCTCGCGCAGGCTGCCGATGCGCGACGGCTTGAGGTTGACCGAGCGCGGCGCGAAGGGCTGCGCGTCGAGGTCGGCGACGTCGTGGATCGGCACGTCCCACGTGAGCCGGTCGGCGTGCGGGGCCAGCACGGGACGCGTGGCGTCGTCGACGAAGGGATCCTCGAGCCAGGCGTCGGGCAGGCCGTCGACGATCAGGGCGTAGAGGTCGGCGTCGATCGGGGCGTCCACGGGCGTCCCGCGGTAGAGCCCCTTGAGGTCGACGGTGGTGGCGGCGCCCGTCCCTTCCAGGGCGGCGATCGAGGCGGCGTCCCACTCCCGGCCGAGGTCGAGCTTCATGCCCAGGCCGGGGGAGCGCTCCCGCAGGTCCGCGATCGTGTCGGCGTCCGGCGGGTCCCCGACGCCCCGGGAGGACACGAACGTCAGCGGGCCGACGGGCCGGCCGACCGCCGTGCTCCAGTCCGTCCCGGACTGGCGCAGCGCGAGGTCGAGCGCCGCGGACTCGAAGGCCCAGCGGCGGTAGCGCTCGTCGACCGCGTGCTCCGGCGTCGTCGGGAACAGGGAGACCCCGTCGAAGAGCGCGCTGAACGACTCGATCGTCCAGGACCCCCGCACCTCGGGCAGCCCGTCCCAGCCCTGCAGCGCGGAGTGGGAGAACGGGTCGTAGGTGACGTCCTCGCCGACCCCCTCGTGGCCGCCGCCGCGGAGGCGGACGACGGTGGTCAGCCGGACGCCCATCTTCGTCGGACGCTCGAGGATCTCCAGCGCGAGCTCGTCGACCTGCAGCTCGAGGCCGGAGACGGCCTCCCAGAGCGGCGGATCTGGCACGGGGGGCGGGACGGGCGCGGGCATCTGGACCTCGGGGTGGTGGGTGGTGGGCGGCCCCGGGGAGGGGCCGGGGTCAGCCGCGGGGCAGCGCGGTGGACGGCAGGCCGGGCATGCCGGGCTGCGCGAGCGCGCCGCGGACCTCGCCGGAGCGGCTGAGCGCGGTGAGGCGACGGACCTCGGCCTCGCCGACGAGGCGGGCGGGGTGGTCGGCCGGGAGCGGCGCGATGAGCCGGGCGACCCGGTTGCGGACCTGCTGCGCGAAGTGCGGGGTCGCGGCGCCGGTGAGCGCGCGCACGTCGTCGACCGTGACGGCCGCGCCGAGGTTGCGGTGGTCCGGGCGCTGCGCTTCGCTCATGCGTCTGTTGTACCGGGCCGCGCCGGGCGACGCGGGACCACGGGGAGGACGACCCCGCGGTCGGCGGGCCTCAGGGCCGCGGCGTCGGCGCCGCGGTCGTCGTCCCGGGGGTCGCCGCGCCGGCCTGGCCGGTCGTCGTGGGTCCGGGCCCGCCGCGGGACTCGCGGTCCGAGCGCGTCGCGCTGTCCGCGGTCTCACCGGCGTTCGGCGACGTGTCGACCGGCGCGATCTCGAGCAGCGCGTCGAGCTGGGCCTGCTGGCCCTCGTCGATCGCGGAGACGTCCCCGGTGATCCAGGCGCGGTTGTAGCCGCCGGCCTGCGTGGCGTCGAGCGCGGGGTCGTCGGGGTAGTAGCCGGGCTTGACGTCCAGGAGGTAGCCGGCCACGGCCTCGGGCAGCGCGTTGGCCGAGTCCGTGAGGAGCAGCGGGCCATGCAGCCCCGAGGCGGCGAGCGGCGCGAGGGTGATGGCCCCGAGCGTGTCGGTGGAGCGCGCGAGCGTGAAGCCGTGGCCGGGCCGGTTGACGTTCCAGCCGAAGGCCCCGTCCTTGTAGCGCGCGAAGCCGACGGCGTTCTGGACCGGGTCCACCCCGCCCATGCGCTTCACCGTCCCGTACCGGCGCAGCTGCTTCGTGACCGCCGGCCGCACGACGGCGCTCGGGCCCAGGACGTAGAGGGTCGCCTTCGGGTGGGCGGCGAGCTGGCGGGCCGTGGCGGCCGGGATGCCCTTCGACGTCACGAACGCCACGGGATCGCCGCTCTTGGCGAGCCACGCGGCGGCCGGGATCGCGAACTCGGGCCGGTCGGCGCTCACGACGAGCACCCGGTCGGCCGTGCGGCCGCGGGCCTGCGTGGTGTATCGGTCGATCGCGCGGGCGAGCTCGTACGGCCCCTCGCCGGCGACGTTCTCCGTCCGCAGGCCGGACGGGCGCCCGACGTCGCCGATGCGGAGCGCCTGGGCCCCCTCGCCGCCGGTGCCGCCGGAGGGGTCGAGCGCCTCGACGGCCTCCTCTGTCGGGTCCGGGAGCGACGTCCCGTCGCTGAAGAGGAGGGGTGCGCTGACGGGCGGGGCCACGAGCGCCGAGGCGGCGAGCGCGACCCGCCAGTCGCCCTTGTCGACGATGGCGACGGCCTTCGCCCGGCTGGCGTCGGATCCCCCGGGGAACGCCGCGCGGGCGACCGCGGCGGCGGCGTCCACGGGGTCGCCCGTCGCGGTCCGGGTGGTGTTCCGGGTGGCGACGACGGGGATCCCGAGGCTGGCGGCGGCCTTCGACTCGCCCTTCGGGGTCTTGAACGGGGAGCCGGTGTCGTCGTCCCCGCCGCAGCCGGCGAGGGTCGCGGTCACGGCGACGGCCGCGAGCAGGGCGGTCGGGGTGCGGCGGGGGCGGGGGAGGACCGGACGCATCGGCCGCACCGTACCCGCACCGGGGCCGTGCGTGCGCGACCGCACACGACGCGGCCGACGCGTGCGCGACCGCGGGCGCCGGGCCCCGTCGGGCCGGTCCGCGCCGGGGCCGCGACGGCCGAGGGCGCGTGAGGGACGGGGGATCCCGGGTACGAGGACCCCGACGCCCCATCCCGCGCCGCCCGTCGGGCGCCTCCCCGCGGACCGCTCCGGTCCTGCCCCTGCACGCGTCCTTGCGCGAGTGGGTGGAATCTTGCGCGGGTCCTGCTACTGTCCCCGCAGCCGAATCGCCGGAGTCTTCTCCGGTGGGCGGGGGAACCACGTGTTCTTGGGGCTCATTCACCGCACTGCGGTGGAGGCGCGACTCTTTCTGCGCTAGCCCGTCAGCTAACCCCGTAGGCCGACGAAAGAGAGCAGCAGTGCGTTTGACTTCACGGGCCATAGCGTTGACGGCGGTCGTATCCGTCGGCCTCACGGGTGTCGCCACCACGGCGTCGGCCCAGACCGCAGCACCCCGCACGGGCGGCGTCGCCCCGGCATCGCAGCCGGCCCCGGCCACGGCGCCCGCCGAGCCCGCCGCCCCCGGCGCCGTCGCGGTCCCCGCGGGGATGCGCACGACGAACGGCGTGCGCGCGAAGCGCTACAAGGGCAAGACCCTCGACGGCCGCACCGCGTACTTCGCCCGCGTGCCGCTGAAGGCCCCGGCCCCGGTCCAGAACGCGGTCATCGCCGCGAACCGGATCGTCGGCAAGCCGTACCGGCTCGGCGGCGGCCACGCCAAGGTCGAGGACACCGCCTACGACTGCTCCGGCACCGTCTCCTACGCGCTCATCGGCGCGGGGCTCCTGAAGACGCCGCTCTCCTCCTACGAGTTCGACGACGCCTGGAAGGCCGGCGTCGCCGGCGAGGGCCAGTGGATCTCCGTCTACGGCAACCAGGGCCACGTCTACGCGATCATCGCGGGCCTGCGCCTGGACACCTCCTCGGCGCGCGACTCCAGCGGCCTCCGCGGCCCGCAGTGGCGCCCGGACAACCGCGTCGACGCCGACGACTTCGTCGTCACGCACCCCGACGGCCTGTAGGTCGGATCGGGCCGGGGCACGCGCCCCGCGGCGCCCCGGTCCACCCACGGAGCCGCGGCGGGGAGCATCCCGACCCCGGCTCCGCGCGCGGCCCGGGGCACCCCCCCCGGAGCACGCACCCCGCCCGACCCGGCAGGAGGAAGGACCGGAGGCGCCGCACCGCGGCGCCTCTCGTCGTCCGTGGGCCGGTCACGGAGGATCGACGGACGTCGCGGAGGATTGACGGACCTTTCAGGCAGGACCGATAGGCTCCCCGGACCGTCCTCTGACACGCCAAAGGGAGCACCACATGGGTCTCGGCGCCCGCATGTCCACCACGATCAAAGCGAAGCTGTCCCG
The DNA here is from genome assembly GCA_009699505.1 of Actinomycetota bacterium. GTDB lineage: Bacteria > Actinomycetota > Thermoleophilia > Solirubrobacterales > Solirubrobacteraceae > Patulibacter. The sequence continues at coordinate 7,895 of WLOB01000188.1, forward strand.
GGTCCTGGACAAGGCCGAGGACCCCGGCGAGACGCTCGACTACAGCTACCAGAAGCAGCTGGAGAACCTGCAGAACGTCAAGAAGGGCATCGCCGACGTCGTCACGGCGAAGAAGCGCCTGCAGCTGCAGACGGACAAGCAGCAGCAGTCGATC
>WLOB01000189.1 GCA_009699505.1 Actinomycetota bacterium
CCTTGAGAGGAGAAACCTTTGTGACCCGCAAGATCACGCTTGCCGCTTGCCGCTACAAATTGGGTCTTCAAGACACCCTTTACTTAGGCAACTTAGATTCGAAACGGGACTGGGGTTATGCAAAAGACTACGTCGAGGCGATGTGGCTCATGCTGCAGCAGGACACCGCCGAGGACTACGTCATCGCCACGGGCGAGACGCACACCGTCGAGGAGTGCGTGCGCGTCGCGTTCGACGAGGCCGGCCTGGGCGACTACGAGCCCTACGTCCGCATCGACCCGCAGTTCGTGCGACCCGCCGAGGTCGACCTGCTGATCGGCGACCCCGCCAAGGCGAAGAAGGACCTCGGCTGGGTCCCCGAGACCTCGTTCGAGGAGCTCATCCGCCTCATGACCCGCGCCGACCTCGAACTGCTCGCGAAGTAGCCCGCGGGTACCGGCGTGCGCATCTGCGTCGTCTACGACTGCCTCTTCCCCTGGACCGTCGGGGGCGCGGAGCGCTGGTACCGCAACCTGGCCGAGCGCCTCGCGGCCGACGGCCACGAGGTCACGTACCTGACCCTCACGCAGTGGGACGCGGGCGACGCGCCCGACCTGCCGGGGGTCGAGGTGATCGCCGTCGGCCCGCGGATGGACCTCTACGTCGGCGACCGCCGCAAGATCGGCCCGCCGCTGCGCTTCGGGCTCGGCGTGTTCGCCCACCTGCTGCGTCGCGGGCGCCGCTACGACGTCGTCCACACCGCGTCGTTCCCGTACTTCTCGCTCCTGGCCGCGGCGGTCACCCGGCCGCTCGGCCGCTTCCGGATCTCGTGCGACTGGCACGAGGTGTGGAGCCGCGACTACTGGCTGGAGTACCTCGGCGGCGTCGGCGGCCGCGTCGGCTGGACCGTCCAGCGGATCTGCGCCTGGGTGCCGCAGACCGCCTACGCCTTCTCGCGCCTGCACGCCGGCCGGCTCCGGGACCTCGGGCTGCGCGGCGACGTGACCGTGCTGACCGGCGAGTACGCCGGCAGCCTCGCGCCGCCCCCGGCCGACCCGGCCACGACGCCGCCGACCGTGGTCTACGCGGGGCGGATGATCCCGGAGAAGCGGGTGCCGCTCGTCGTCGACGCCGTGGCCGCCGCGCGCGAGCGCGTCCCGGACCTGCGGGCCCGGATCTTCGGCGCGGGACCCGAGGCCGACGCCGTCCGCGAGCGGATCGCCGAGCTCGGGCTGCAGGACGTCGTCGAGCTGCCCGGGTTCGTGGCGGCCGACGTCGTCGACGAGGCGATGCGCACCGCGACCTGCGTGGTCCAGCCGTCGTCGCGCGAGGGCTACGGGATGGTCGTCGTCGAGGCCGCGGCGCACGGCGCGCCGGCGATCGTCGTCGCCGGGGACGACAACGCCGCGGTCGAGCTCGTCGACGAGGGGGTCAACGGGTTCGTCGCCCCGACCGCCACGGGCGCCGCCCTCGCCGACGCGATCGTCGCCTGCCACGAGCAGGGCGACGCGCTGCGGGCGTCGACCCGGACGTGGTTCACCGACAACGGCGAGCGGCTGTCGCTCGACGGGTCGCTGCGGACGGTCGCGGCGGGCTACGCCGCCCCGAGCGCCCGCTCGTAGCTCCGCGCCGTCTCCGCGGCGGAGCGCTCCCACGAGAACCGCCCGGCCTGCGCGAGGCCGCGCTCCCGCAGGCCGGAGCGCAGGGCCTCGTCCCCGAGGAGCCGCTCGATCGCCGCGGTGATCGCGCCGGTGTCGCCCGGGTCGAAGAGGAGCGCGGCGTCGCCGGCGACCTCGGGCATCGACGCCCGGTCCGCGCACGCGCTCGGCACCCCGCGCTCCAGCGCCTCGAGGACCGGCAGGCCGAAGCCCTCGTAGAACGACGGGAAGACGTGCGCCGCGCAGCAGGCCCACAGGCCCTCGACGTCGGCGGTGGAGAGCCAGCCGGGCAGCCGGACGTCGTCCTGCACGTTCCGCGCGACGGCCCGCCGGCGCAGCACCGCGTCGTGCTCCGTGGGGTAGCCCGGCACCACGAGGAGCGGCCGGCGCTCCGGCGGGATCCCGGCGAGCGCATCGATCAGCCCCTCGACGTTCTTGTGCGGCCGCTTCGCGGACATGCTGAGCAGGACCGGGCGGTCGCCGAGCCCGAGGCGGCGTCGCAGGTCGACCTCCGGGGTGGCCGTCGCGCGGTCCGGTGCGGACGTCGCGAGGTGCACGACGTCGATCCGGCCCGCGGCCGTCCCGATGTGCGCGACGACGTCGGCCTTCGTGGCGTGGGAGTCGGCGACGATGCGTCGCGACGCGCGGACGGCGGCGGGCACGAGGACCCGCATGCCCAGCCCGCGCAGGCCGAAGTGCGCCTCGGGCGCGACGGCGTAGTGGAGGTCGTGGACCGTCGTGACGCGGGGCGGGCCGCCGGCGAGGCGGCCGGGCCCGGTCGAGGCGAGGCTGTGGATCAGGTCGGCGCCCAGCTCGGTCGCGAGGCGCGGGACGTGGCGCTGCTCGCCCCACACCCACTGCCGGCGGTCGCGCGCGTCGACCGGCGCGACGACCGACTCGACGACCGTGCTCCACGGCGCCGCGTCGTCCTGGGCGGCGACGGTGTTGACGATCGCGACGGGGTGGATCCCGTCGACGGCCGCCAGGCGCGGCAGCAGCTCCCGTGCGTAGACCTCCATGCCGCCGGTCTCGCCCGGGGTCAGGTAGACGAGGTTCAGGGCGACGCGGATCGGGGACGACACGGTCCGGATCGTCGCAGGCGGACCCTCGCGCGGACGGGTCGGCGGGGCGGGTCCTCGTCGCCGGCCGCTCCGGTGGGCGCCCGCTGCCGAGCGGTCGTGGGCCCGGCACCCCGGCCGACCCCCGTCCGCCGAGCCGCCCCTCAGCCGCGGAGGCGCTCGAGGTCCGCGGCGACCATCTGGCCGACGAGCGACTCGAACGTGTGCGCGGGTCGCCAGCCGAGGACCTCGCGGGCCTTCGCGGGATCCCCCACGGGCGGCCACTGCTCGGGGGGCCGCACGAAGCGCGGGTCCGTCACGACGCGGTCGCGGATCTGGCCGTCCCGGGTGGGGACGAGCCGCTCGACCCCGGCCGCCGCGAAGGCCGCGTCGACGAGGTCGCCGACCGTGCGCGGGACGCCCGACGCCAGGACGTAGTCGTCCGCGGTCTCGTGGCGCAGCGCAAGCACCATCCCGGCGACGACGTCCGCCGCGTGGGACCAGTCGCGCACGGCGGCCTGGTCGCCGATCGTCAGCTCGTCCGCGCGACCCGCGGCGATCGCCGCCACCCCGGCGGTGACCTTGCGCGGCAGGAACCGCTCCGGCCGGCGCGGCGACTCGTGGTTGAACGTCACCGCCGAGACGAGGAACCGGTCCTGCCCCTCGCGGAGCGTGCGGACGAGCCCGTGCGCGGCGAGCTTCGCGACGCCGTAGGGGCTGCGGGGACGCATCGGCGCGCCCTCGTCCTGGGGCGACACGCCGCAGTCGCCGAAGATCTCCGACGACGCCGCGACGAGGACTCGCGCCTCGGTCTCCAGGCGTCCCGCGGCCGCGATCACCGCGGCGGTGCCGGTGACGACGGCGGCCGTCACCTCGGTGGGGTCCTTCCACGAGTCCGGCACGAACGTCGGGGCGGCGAGGTGGTAGATCTCGTCCGGCCGGGCGTCCGTGACGGCGTCCTTCACGCTCGCGGGGTCCAGCAGGTCGGCCGGCAGGAGCTGCACGTGCCCGGCCAGGTGCCCGAGCCCCGCGGACTCCAGCGCGCCGTCCGGTCGGCGCACCGTGCCGAGGACCTCGTCGCCCGCCGCGAGGAGCTGCTCCGCCAGGTAGCCGCCGTCCTGCCCGGTGACCCCGGTGATCAGCACGCGACGGCTCATGGGTTCCGCAGATCGGGGCGACGGCGCATCCCCGCCAGTCTATGAGGCGCCGCCGGTGTCGCCCCGCCCCATCGGGGTACCCGGCTGCACGCGGACGTGCGACACACGGGGCGCTGCGGTGGGACGGTAGGTTTCACGGTCGCGCAACTTCTGTAGGGACCACGGGTTTATCCGGGTGAGCCGCAGGAGGAGGACGATCCCCGTCCCTCGCGCCGCCCCCACCATGCACAGCAACGGGAACCCGGTCTCCAACGCGGACGTCCTCCGGTCGCTCGCGACGCCTCCCCCACAGGTCGAGGTCGTGGGGATCCCGATGGCGCTCACCACCTACGAGCGCACCCTGCAGTGGATGGACGCGATGGTCGCCAGCCGCCGCCAGGGATACGTGTGCGTCGCCGCCACCCACACCGTGATGGCGTGCCACGAGGACGAGGACCTGCGCCGCGCCGTGCTCGGCAGCTCGCTCACCGTGCCGGACGGCCAGCCCCTCGTGTGGGCGATGAACCTCCTCGGGCACGAGCAGCCCAACCGCGTGTACGGGCCGACGCTGATGGAGCGCCACTGCGCCCACGCCGCCCGCAACGGCACCCGGATCTACCTCTACGGCGGACGCGACCGCGACGCGCTCGACCTGCTGGCCGGCAACCTCCTCGAGCGCTTCCCGGGCCTGACGATCGTCGGCGGCTGGTCCCCGCCGTTCCGCACGCTGTCGGCCGATGAGGAGGAGTCCGTCGTCGACGAGATCAACCGCTCCGGCGCGGACGTCGTGTGGGTCGGCATCGGCGTGCCGAAGCAGGAGAAGTGGATGGCCGCGATGCGCCCCCGCCTCGAGGCGCCCGTCCTCGTCGGCGTCGGCGCCGCGTTCGACTTCCACGCCGGGCTCGTGCCGCAGGCCCCTGCGCGCGTGCAGTCCCTCGGTCTCGAGTGGCTCTTCCGCCTGGTCCAGGAGCCGCGGCGCCTGTGGCGGCGCTATGCGCGCTACAACCCGCTCTTCGTGATGCGGTTCGGCAGCCAGCTGGTGCGCCAGCGCTCGTCGGGCCAGTCCGTCGCCCCCGTCCTGCTCGAGGGGCCGCCGCCGCGTCGTCGGCCCCTGCGCCGCAGGTCGGTTCCCGCCGGGCGCTAGCCTTCCCGTGGTGGATCTGGACGTCGCCGTCGTCGGCATCGGTCGTGTGGGGCTCCCGCTCGCGCTCGCGTTCGCGGACGCGGGTCTGCGCACGATCGGCATCGACGCCAAGCCCGAGATCGTCGAGGCCGTCCGGGACGGCCGGATGCCGTTCGAGGAGCCCGGCGCCGAGGAGATCCTCGAGCGCGCGCAGGCCGACGGCCTGCTCGAGGTCACGGGCACCGTGGCGGACGCCGCGCGCGCCCGGCACATCGTCCTGACGCTCGGGACCCCGTCCTTCTCGCACATCGAGATCGACGTCGGCCAGATCCGCAGCGTGCTCGACGACCTGCTGCCGCACCTGCGGGAGGGGCACTGCATCGTCCTGCGCTCGACGATCGCCCCGGGGACGACCGAGTTCGTCGCGGGCTACCTCGAGATGCACCGCGGGTTCACCGTCGGCACGGACATCTTCGTCGCCCACGTGCCCGAGCGAATCGCCGCGTCGCGGTTCTTCGCCGAGATCTCGACGCTGCCGTGCATCGTCGGCGGCGTCGGCGAGCGCTCCGGCGAGGTCGCCGCGGAGCCGTTCGCCGCGCTCGGCGCCCGCGTCGTGCACACGACGCCGGTCGAGGCCGAGCTCGCCAAGATCTGGACCAACATCCTGCGGTACACGATGTTCGCGCTGCCCAACCGCCTCATGATGGAGTGCGAGCAGTACGGCGCGAACGTCTTCGAGGTCATCGACCTGATCAACCGGGACTACCCGCGCGGCGGGATGAAGCTCCCCGGGATGACCGCCGGCACCTGCCTGCGCAAGGACTTCACGTTCTCCGAGGAGCGCTCGCCGGCGCCGGGCATGCTGCTCGCGGTCTCGCGGGTCAACGAGTCCGTGCCGCTCTTCCTCCTGGACGGCGTCAAGCGCCGCGTCCCGGGCGGCAAGCTGCGTGGCCGCAAGGTCGCGGTGCTCGGCCTGGCGTTCAAGGGCGACACGGACGACGAGCGCGACTCGCTGAGCTTCAAGCTCATGCGCCTGCTCGAGCGGGAGCTGGCGCTCGTCGCCGCCCACGACCCGCACAGCCCGTCGTCGACCCTGACCCTCGCCGAGGCCGTGGCCGACGCGGACGCGATCGTCCTGGCCACGAACCACTCCGCGTGGAAGGACCCGGCCGTCCTGCGACGGATCGCCGACCTCGCCTCGGACGGCGCCATCCTCGCCGACCCCTGGAACTGCTTCGGGCAGGACACCGTCTTCGGGATCGCGGAGGACCTCGCCACCGCCCTCGAGCGGTCCGGCGCGCCCACCGCACCGACGGTCGCCTGACCGGCGGGCCCGGCGGCTTGCGCCGCCCCGCGCCGTCCGCGACCCTGCGCCGATGGCGGACGACGCGACCACCGACGAGGCGACCACGGACGACCCGGGCGACCGGCGGGGCGATGAGCTCGGCTTCGCGACGGACGGCCGCCGGGTCGACGCGGCCGAGTTCGCCGCGATCAACGCCCGCCACTGGGACGACCTCGCCGAGGCGCACGACCGCGGGACGGGGCGCTTCTACGACACGGACGCCCTGATCCGCGGCGAGAACCCGCTCTGGCGGGTGGAGCGCGAGGGCCTCGCGCTCGGCGCCCCGGACGGGCTCGACGGGCTCGACGTGCTGCACCTGCAGTGCCACCTCGCCGCGGACGCGATCCACTTCGCGCGGCAGGGCGCCCGCGTCACGGGGCTCGACGCGTCGCTCGTCGCGCTCGAGCGGGCGGCGGCGCGCGCGGAGCGCTGCGGCGTCGACGTCCGCTGGGTGCGCGCGGACGCGTCGAGCCCGCCGCACGACCTCGACGGCGGGTTCGACCTCGTCTGGGCGACGATCGGCGTGACCGGCTGGGCGCACGACCTCGACCGCTGGACCGCGGCCTGCGCCCGGCTGCTGCGCCCCGGCGGTCGGCTCGTCCTGATCGACGTGCACCCGCTCTACGGCATGTTCGCCACGGTGACGCCGCCCGTCGCCGACTTCCCGTACGGCGGCGGCACGGTGCTCGCGTTCGACGAGGGCGGCTCGTACGACGACCCGGACGCGCCCGTCGAGGCGACGGAGGCGGCGGTGGCGGCCTGGGACGTCGGCCAGCACGTCGCCGCGGCCGTCCGCGCGGGCCTGACGATCGAGCACCTGGCCGAGCACACCGCCTCGGAGCACGACCCGCGCGGCATGCTGACGCCCGAGGCCGACGGCTCCTGCCGCCTGCGCCTGGGCCCGGGACAGCCGCCGGTGCCGCTGCTCTTCACGCTCGTCGCGCGGCGCTAGGCGGGGACGCCGGACCGGCGTGCGACGAGCGTCCGCCGCGCGCCGGTGGGGCGACCGCGCGGCGTCGCCGGGGGCGGATACCCTCCGCCGCAATGTCTCGCGTTCTCGTCACCGGCGGTGCCGGCACCATCGGCGCCGCCGTCGTCCGTCGTCTCCTCCGCGACCCGCGCTTCGAGGTGCGGGTCTCCGACCAGCGCGACGCGCCGGACTGGATGCGCGAGGGCTGCGAGATCCACCGCGGCGACCTGCGCGACCGCGACGAGGCCAAGCGCGCCCTCGTCGGCTGCTCGCACGTCATCCACCTGGCGGCGATCGTCGGCGGCATCGGCAACTTCCACAAGCTGCCCTACACGCTCACCGACGTGAACTCGTCGCTCTACAACAGCGTCATGGGGGCCGCGATCGAGATCGGCGTGGACCGCTTCACGTACGTCTCGAGCTCCATGGTGTTCGAGAACTCCACGGTCTTCCCGACCGCGGAGAAGGACGTCGACCGGGTGCCCGTCCCGACCTCGGCCTACGGCTTCTCCAAGCTCACGGGCGAGATCCAGATCAAGGCCGCCCACGTCGAGCACGGCCTGCCGTACACGATCGTCCGCCCGTTCAACGCCTACGGTCCGGGCGAGGTGCCCGAGGACGAGCCCGGCATCGCGCACATGGTCCCGGACGTCATCAAGAAGGTCCTGGCGCTGCCGCAGGGCGCGCCGCTGCCGATCTTCGGGCAGGGCGACCAGACCCGCACGCTGAC
>WLOB01000019.1 GCA_009699505.1 Actinomycetota bacterium
GCGTCACCACCGACGCCGTCCAGGTCCTCGGCGGCGCCGGCTACACGACGGACTTCCCGGTCGAGCGGTTCATGCGCGAGGCGAAGATCATGCAGATCTTCGAGGGCACGAACCAGATCCAGCGGATGGTCATCAGCCGCCACCTGCAGCGCGACGACGCGGGTGCGGCGAAGACGATCAGCGCCTCGCGGACGACCGGCGCGCAGGCGGCCTGAGGTGGCCGTCACCGCCCCGGCCATCGCCGTCGCGGTCGACGGCGGCGTGGCGACGCTGACGCTCGCGCGCCCGGACACCGGCAACGCGATCGACCCCGTGCTCGCACGCGAGCTGCGCGAGGCGGTCGAGGGCCTCGCCGCCCGCGACGACGTCCGCGCGGTCCTGCTGCGGGCCGAGGGGAAGCTGTTCTGCGTCGGGGGCGACGTCGGCTTCTTCGCCGGCGCGCCCGACCGCCACGCCGCGCTGCACGCGCTGGCGGGCGACCTGCACGACGGGCTGCGCGCGCTGCTGGCGCTCGACGTCCCGGTCGTCGCCGCGGTCCAGGGCGCCGCGGCCGGCGCGGGGATGAGCCTCGCCTGCGCCGCCGACGTCGTGATCGCCGGCCCGTCGGCCTCCTTCACCGTGGCCTACTCCGCCGTGGGCCTGTCGCCCGACGGCGGGCAGTCGTGGACCCTGCCGCGCCTGGTCGGCGCGCGCCGGGCCGCGGACATGATGCTGCGCAACACCCGCGTGCAGGCCGACGAGGCGCTGCGGATCGGCCTCGTCACCGAGGTCGTGGGCGCCGAGGAGCTCGACGACCGGGCGGCCGCCGTCGCCCGCGGGCTGGCCGCGGCTCCGACCGGGGCGCTCGCCGCCACGCGACGTCTGCTGCGCGACTCGGCCGCGAGCACCCTGGACGAGCAGCTCGACGCGGAGCGCGAGAGCATCGCCACCCGCGGGGGCACCGCCGAGGCGGGGGAGGGCATCGCCGCGTTCCTGGAGCGTCGGCCGGCCGACTTCGCGGGGACGACCGACACCGCCTGAGCGGCTGCTCGGCGGACGGGCACCCCGGTCGGGAGCGGGCCCGTAGCCCGACCGGAGGGTCCGTGCCGGACGGCACCCGGCCGCGGCGGGCGCCGCTCGTACGGTGACCGTCCGCGACCGGACGGCACCGGCGGCCCGGCAGGACAGCAGACGACGCGGGCCCACGCCCGCGCACCACCACCACGAGAGGGAGCACCATGGAGATCGAGGGAGCAGGAGCGGTCGTCTTCGGCGGCGCGTCCGGGCTCGGCGAGGCGACCGCCCGCCGGCTGGCCGCCGAGGGCGCCCACGTCGTCATCGCCGACCTGACCGAGGACCGCGCCGAGGCGCTGGCGTCCGAGATCGGCGGCGTCGGCGTCCGCTGCGACGTGCTCGACGAGGCGTCCGTCCTCGCGGCGATCGCCGCGGCGAAGGAGGCCCCGCGCGGCCTGCGCATCTCCGTCGTCTGCGCCGGGCTGGGCACCCCCGCAAAGCTCCTGGGCCGCGACGGCCCGACGCCCTTCTCGAAGTTCGAGTCGGTCATCGGGGTCAACCTGCTCGGCACGATCAACGCGCTGCGCCTGGCCGCCGGCGAGCTGTCGGGCAACGAGCCCGACGAGGCCGGGGAGCGCGGCGTCTGCGTGCAGACCGCGTCCATCGCCGCCTACGACGGGCAGATCGGCCAGGTCGCCTACGCCGCGTCGAAGGGCGGCGTCGTCGGCCTGACGCTCCCGATCGCCCGCGAGCTGGCCGCCCACGCGATCCGCGTCGTCACCATCGCGCCGGGCCTCTTCGAGACCCCGATGCTCGCCGGCCTGCCGCAGAAGGCCCAGGACGCGCTCGGCGCGAGCGTCCCGTACCCGGCGCGCCTGGGCAAGCCGGACGAGTACGCGGACCTCGTCGAGCACATCGTCACGAACCGCATGCTGAACGGCGAGGTCATCCGGCTCGACGGCGCGCTGCGGATGGCGCCGCGATGAGCGGCCCGCTGGACGGCGTCCGCATCGTCGAGCTGGCCGGGATCGGTCCCGGCCCGTTCGCGGCGATGCTGCTCGCGGACCTCGGGGCCGACGTGCTCCGGGTCGAGCGGGTCGACGCCGCCCGGCGGGGCGGCCCCGGCGGCCTCGCGCTGACGACGCTGAACCGCAGCCGTCGCTCAGTGGCCGTCGACCTGAAGTCGCCCGACGGCGTCGCCACGGTGCTCGACCTCGTCGCCCGGGCCGACGCGCTCATCGAGGGCTTCCGGCCCGGCGTGGCGGAGCGCCTGGGGCTGGGCCCGGACGACTGCCACGCCCGCAACCCGGCGCTCGTCTACGGGCGGATGACGGGGTGGGGCCAGAGCGGGCCGCTCGCGCCGACCGCCGGGCACGACATCAACTACATCGCGCTCTCGGGGGCCCTGGCCGCCGTCGGTCCGGGTGCCGACGGCGAGGGGCCGGTCGTCCCGCTGAACCTCGTCGGCGACTTCGGCGGCGGCTCGCTCTACCTGGCGCTCGGGATCGTCAGCGCGATCCTCGCCGCGCGCGCGGACGGGCTCGGGCAGGTCGTCGACGCCACGATGGTCGACGGCGCCGCGAGCCTCATGACCGCCTTCTACGGCCTGGCGGCGAGCGGCCAGCACACGCCGCCGCGCGGCTCCAACGTGCTCGACGGCGGCGCGCCCTTCTACGGCGTGTACCGCACGAAGGACGACCGCTGGGTGTCGATCGGCGCGCTCGAGCCGCAGTTCTACGCGACGCTGATCGGCCTGCTCGGCCTGGCCGACGCGCCGGAGATGGCCGCCCAGGGCGACCCGTCGACCTGGCCGGCGATGCGGGAGCGCTTCGCCGCGACGTTCGCGTCGGAGACCCGCGAGCACTGGTGCGGGATCCTCGAGGGCACCGACGCGTGCTTCGCGCCGGTCCTCGAGCTGGACGAGGCGCCGCACCACCCGCACAACGTCGCCCGCGACGTCTTCGTGACCGTCGACGGCGTGCCGCAGCCCGGCCCCGCCCCGCGCTTCTCCCGCACCCAGACCGCGGCGCCGACGGTCGCCCCGGCACCGGGCGCCGACACGCTGGAGGGCCTGCGCGCGTGGGGGATCCCGGCGGACGAGCTCGACCGGCTGCTGGCCGCGGGCACGATCCACCAGCCCGGCGCCGGCGGTGACGCGGCGGCGGACGAGGCGGCTCCGGGGGCCGCCGAGGGCCGCGGAACCGGGCGTCCGGCCGCCCCGGAGCCCGCCGACGACGTCCGTGACACTCGACACACCAAGGACGCGCACGGGGGTAGCATCGGATGACCATGACCAGTCGAACCGCGGCCGTCGAGGACGGCTGGAGCCCGTCCACGCAGGCCATCGACGACGCGGGACTGCGCGCCGACGTCGCCGCGGTCCTCGGTCGCGCGGCCCGGGTCCTCGAGGGCGCCGACGCCCCGGCGGAGGAGGAGTCCCCCGACCTCGCGAGCGCGGTGGCCCGCATCGACGACGCCACGCTCACCCTGACGGCGTCGCTGCGCTCGGGCGGCTCGTCCATCCGGGCGCGCGGCACCACGCGCGACGAGGTCGTCGACCTCATGCTCGACCTGCGCGACGTCGCCGCCCGCCTCGGCGAGGCGCAGGAGGTCGCGCGCCAGGAGTCCTTCGGCCGCGTCCGCGACGCGATGGCGCTCCTGCGCGGCGTCAACACGGTGGAGCAGATGCTCGACCAGGCGCCGATCGCCGCCGCCCGCCTGGGCTTCGACCGCACGTTCATCTCGGCGATCCAGGACTCGTACTTCGTCCCCCGCACCTGCTTCATCAAGGGCGACACGGAGTGGGCGGCCGCGGTCGTGCGCGCCGGCCAGGACCAGCCCCGCCGGCTGGACCGGACGCTGCTGGAGACCGAGATGGTCCGCCGGCGCCAGCCGATCCGGGTCCTCGACGCGCAGAACGACCCGCGGGTGCACCGCGAGATCGCCGACGTGTCGATGTCGCGCAGCTACGTCGCCGCCCCGGTCATCGTGCAGGACAAGGTCATCGGCTTCATCCACGCGGACTACTACGCGCAGCGCCGCCTGGTCGGGGCGACGGACTCCGACCTGCTCTGGATGTTCACCGAGGCGTTCGGGTTCGCGTACGAACGCATCGCCTACGGCGAGCGGATCGCGTCCCTGCGGACGTCCTACATGCGGACGATGGCCGACGCGGAGCGCAACTTCGCCCGGGCGATCGAGGAGGAGATCTCCTTCGACGAGCACCTCGTCGCGCCGCAGCCCGGAGGCCCCGACGACGACGGCGTCGCCCGTGCCGCGCCGATGCCGATGCACCGGCCGGTCTCGGGCGAGCGCTCCGCCCTCGACGCGCTCCTCACGCGCCGCGAGCTCGAGGTCCTGCGGCTCATGGCGTCGGGGGCCACGAACGACGGCATCGCCTCGCGCCTCGTGATCTCGCACGGCACCGCGAAGACGCACGTCAAGCACATCCTGCGCAAGCTCTCCGCGGCCAACCGCGCCGAGGCGGTCTCGCGCTACTTCCAGCTCGAGCACCGGACGCAGATCCCGAGCTGAGCGGACGGGGCGCGGCACGAGCCGCGCCCCGGTGGGTCAGCTCGCCGGCGGCGTGGAGAGCAGCGCGTCGAAGATGTGCCGGTCGAGCTTCGTGGTGAGGTCGACGTGCACGTGCTTGGCCTCGGTGTACTCGTCGAGCGCACCCGGGCCGAGCTCGCGGCCGACGCCGGACTGGCGGTAGCCGCCGAACGGCAGCGCCGGGTCGATCTGGTGCCAGTTGTTGATCCAGATCGTGCCGGCCCGCAGGCGGTCGGCGACCTCGATCGCGCGCTCGTAGTCCGTCGACCACACGCCGGCGGTCAGGCCGTACTGCGAGGCGTTGGCGATCTTCACGGCCTCGTCGACCGACGAGTACCGGATGACGCAGAGGACCGGCCCGAAGGTCTCCTCGCAGGCGATCTCCATGTCGTTCTTCACGTCGGTGAGGATCGTCGGCTCGATCCAGAAGCCCTTCTCGAACTCCGGGCCCTCCGGGACGCCGCCGCCCAGCGCGACCGTCACGCCGTCGCGCCTGGCGCCCTCGATGAACCCGAGCACCAGCTCCTGCTGGCGCTTGGAGACGACGGGGCCCAGGTCGGTGTCGAAGTCCGACGGGTCGCCCAGCTTGATCGTGCTCGCGCGCTCGACGAGCCGGCGGACGACCTCGTCGTGGATCGCGTCCGGGACGAGCAGGCGGGTGCCCGACTCGCAGATCTGGCCCGAGTAGAGCATGCAGCCGAAGAGGATCCCGTCGACGGCGACGTCGAGGTCGGCGTCGTCGAGCAGCACCGCAGCGCCCTTGCCGCCGAGCTCGAGGGAGACCTTCTTCACCGTGCCGGAGGCCAGGCGCATGATCTCGCGCCCGATCGCCGTGGAGCCGGTGAACGCGACCTTGTCGACGTCGGGGTGCGACGCGAGGCGGGCGCCGACCTCGGCGCCGTCGCCCGTGATGACGTTGAAGACGCCCTTGGGCACGCCGCACTCGTGGGCGATCTCCGCGAGGCGCAGCAGGGAGCGCGGCGTCTTCTCGTCGACCTTCACGACGATGGAGTTGCCGGCCGCCAGCGCCGGGCCGATCTTCCAGATGCCCAGCAGCAGCGGGAAGTTCCACGGGACGATCGCGGCGCACACGCCGACGGGGTCGCGGCGGATGCGGTTGCTCGACGCCGTGGGGTACGCGGCCGTCGGGATCTGCGTCTCGAACGGGTAGGTCGCGGCCTGCTCGGCGAAGTACAGGAAGTGCGGGGCGGCGAGGCCGACGAGGAAGCCCATCGCCTGGCGGATCGTCGCGCCGTTCGCCGAGATCTCGAGCTCGCAGAGCTCGTCGGCCTCCTCGCCGAGGCGGTCGGCGATCGCCCGCATGACCTGCGAGCGCTCCTCCGGGCTCTTGCGGGACCACGAGCCGGAGTCGAAGGCGCGGCGCGCGGCCTCGACCGCGCGGTCGGCGTCGTCGACCGTGCCCTTCGCGGCGGTGCACACCAGCTCCTCGGTGGAGGGGCTGATGATCTCGAACTGCTCGGCGGCGTCGACGTGACCCCCGTCGATGAACATCTGGTGGTGGCGCACGCTGGTCGTGGACACGGTCTGGCTCCTTCGCTCGCGGTCCCGGGCGCTCAGGCCGCGGCCTTGTCCTTGTCCGCGACGAGGTCGCGGTAGATCGGGAACAGCGGCTTCGTCAGCGGGACGAGCTTGAGGATCTTGTTGACGGGGCCCTTCGCCTTGACCTGGCCCTTGGCCAGCCCGACCGCGAGGTTGTACTCGCCGCGCCAGAACTTGTCGCCGATGTCGGCGGGCATGTAGAGCTTGACGTCGGCGTCGTCGTTCTCCTCGTTGTCGAAGACCTCGACCTTGCCGTCGCGCATCTTGATCAGGACCTGCGCGTCCGGGTCGGAGTAGTAGACCTGCAGGTCGATCTCGGCGGACGCCAGCTTCGGGCCGACCTCGGTCTCGTTGGACTTGCGGAACACGCCCCCGAGGTACTTGAGGGCTTCGTCGGCATCGGTGAAGAACGGCATGGGTGCTCCCTGTGGTGTCGTCGGTGCGGGGAAGCGCCCCAGCGGCGGACTCCCCGCTCCACGCTACGTCCGGGCCGCGGGCCCGCGCATCGCTCCCGGGGGGCATCCTCCTCCCCCGTTCTGCGCGTCGGAGGGGCGACCGGGGTCCGGGACGGGTCGACCGGACGCCCGCGTCCGGCCCGCGTCCGGTCGCGCCTCCGGCGGCGCGGGGCGGCGGCGACGGGCGTCGGCGACCGGCGTCGGCGAGGTGCCGCGGGCGGCGTGCCGGGCGTCGCCCGCCGTCCGGGCGACGAAGCTCACCCGAACGGCACATGGTTCCGCGGAGGGGGCCGGGTTAGCGTCGGAACGTCCGTAGTTCCGAGGATCCGGGAGGATTCGTGAAGGCCACCGCAGCAGTGCTCCGTGAGATCGACCAGCCGCTCTCGATCGAGGAGATCGACGTCGCCGAGCTCCAGGACGACGAGGTGCTGATCGACATCAAGGGCGCCGGCATCTGCCACACGGACATGACCGGCATCGACGGCACGGTGCCGCTCCCGCTCCCCACCGTGCTCGGCCACGAGGGCTCGGGCATCGTCGCCGCCGTCGGCTCCGACGTCACGAACGTCGTCCCGGGCGACCACGTCGTCCTGAGCTTCGGGCACTGCGGCGAGTGCGACGTCTGCACGGGCGGCCGGCCCGCCTACTGCGAGCTCTTCGCACCGCTGAACTACTTCGGCACGCGCCTCGACGGCACCACCACGCTGCACAAGGGCGACGAGGAGATCCACGGCAACTTCTTCCAGCAGTCGTCGTGGGCCTCGCGCGCGGTGGCCAAGGCGACGAACACGGTGAAGGTCCCCGAGGACGCGCCGATCGAGCTGCTCGGGCCGCTGGGCTGCGGCATCCAGACGGGTGCCGGCACGGTCCTGAAGGTCCTGAGGCCGCGGGCCGGCCAGGGCATCGCGATCTTCGGCCTCGGCGGCGTCGGCCTCGCGGCGCTCATGGCGGCCAAGGCCGTGGGCTGCGACCCGATCGTCGGCATCGACACGAACGCGGAGCGCCTCGAGTTCGCCAAGGAGCTCGGCGCGACGCACGTGTTCGACCCGAAGGCCACGAAGGACCTCGTCTGGGACATCCAGCAGGTCACGCCGACCGGCCTGGACTTCTCGTTCGACACGGTCGGCACCGAGGGCGTCGTCCGTCAGACGCTCGAGGTCCTGCGCTCGCCGGGCCACGCCGCGACCGTCGGCTTCCAGGGCCTCGAGAACAACATCTCGATCGACCAGGGCCACCTCATGCTCGGCCGCACGCTGTCGGGCGTCATCGAGGGTGACGCCGACCCGCAGCAGTTCATCCCCGAGATGATCGAGATGCACCGCGACGGGAAGTTCCCGTTCGACCGGCTGATCCGGACGTTCCCGTTCGCGCAGATCAACGAGGCCATCGCCTCCTCCGCGAACGGGCAGGTCATCAAGCCCGTCGTCGTCTTCGACTGACGGGCGGGCGGTCCGCTCAGCGCGGGCGGACCGCTCAGCGCGGGCGGACCGCCATCCGCAGGCCGCCCTTCGGGCCCAGCGTCGGGGTGAAGCTCAGGCGCAGCGGGTCCGCGGGGTCCGGGTCGAGCAGCACGCGGGCGAGCGTCGTGGCGACGATCGCGCGCAGCTCGTACTCGGCGAACCGCTTGCCCAGGCAGATGCGCGAGCCGCCGCCGAACGGCACGTAGGAGCCCTTCGGCAGGCCGTCGACCTCGCCGCCGGGCAGGAACCGGTCCGGCCGGAACGCCATGGGCTGCGGGTAGAGCTCCTCGAGGTGGTGGGTCACCCAGCTCGAGTAGTGGACCGCCATGCCCTCCGGCACCTCGACGCCGGCGACCTCGACGTCGCGCAGGGTGCGGCGCGGTCCGACCCACGCGGCGGGGTAGCGGCGCAGCGCCTCGGACAGCACGCGCTCGAGCACCGGCAGCGCGGTGCCGTCGAGCTGCTTCGCGGTCGGGACCCCGTCGACCAGCTCGCGGTCGAGCTCGGCCAGCAGCTCGTCGCGCACGCCCGTGTTGCGGCCCACCTCGTAGGCGAGGAACGAGAACGTCGCGGTCGTGGTGTCGTGCCCCGCGAAGAGCAGCGTCATCAGGTGGTCGCGGACGAGCGCGGGAGGCAGCGGCCGGCCGTCCTCGTCCGTCGCGGCGACGAGCATCCCCAGCACGCCCGGGCCCGGGTCGTCGGCGGCGCGGCGGCGGTCGATCTCGTCGCGAACCAGGCCGTCGAGCTCGGCACGCGCCTTGCGCATGTCGGCGTAGGGCGTGCGGGGACCGCGGAGCATCTGCAGCGGCAGCGGTCGGCCGTGGAACGCCAGCGCCCGCTCGAACGCGTGGGCGAAGCGCCGCTCGACGTCGGGGTCCGTGCCGATGCCCGCGAGCACCCGCAGCGCGATCCGCATCGCCAGCTCGCGGACCCAGCCGTTGACGTCGACGCGCGTGCCCGGCTGCAGCTGCGCGGCGCCCTGGATCGCCTCGTCGAGGATCCCCTGCGCCAGACCGCCGACGGTCTTCGCGTGGAACGCCGGCAGCAGCATCCGGCGCGACTGCTGGTGGTACGGGCCGTCGATCGCGAAGAAGCTGTCGCCGAGCAGCGGCCACAGGTCGCCGAAGCGGCTCTCGCGCCAGCCGAACGCGTCCGCGTGCTTCACGGTGATGTCGTGGTTGGCCTGCGGACCGATGCCCCAGACCACGGCCTGGTGGGCGAGGCGCAGCGTGAAGACGGGACCCAGGCGCCGCTCGTGCTCCAGCAGCATCTCGAGCGGGGCGGTGGTCACCGCGAGCGTGTTGCGCAGGCTCGGGGCGAGGTTGCCCTTCGGCAGCGGGACCCGGCGGCGCGCGGTGCGCTCCCGGCCGAGGTCGCGGGCCACCTCGCGGGTGATGCGCCGGTCGACGGGGCCGGGTGGCGCCGCGCTGGGGGCCGCCCGCGGGGTCGGCGTGGGGGTGGGGGTGGTCGTGCTCATCTCGTGCTCCTCCGCGAAGTGACAGGCGGTCCTGTCACGAAGGATCCTGGCGGTGACAGGCGCGTCTGTCAAGATCCGGCGCGTGACGGCCCCCGACCAGGCGCCCGCCGGGCGTCGCTACGGCGGCCTGACGGTGGAGGAGCGGCGCGCCGAGCGCCGCGCGCGCCTGGAGGCCGCGGCGCTCCAGATCGCCGGCACGCGCGGCTGGGCCGAGGCGACGATGACCGAGATCTGTCGCGTCGCCGGCCTGACGGAGCGCTACTTCTACGAGAGCTTCCGCACCCGCGAGGAGCTCTACGGCGCGCTGATCGACGACCTCGACCGCGAGCTGCGCGAGGCCGCGTTCGACGCGATCGCGGGGGAGGGCCTGACGCCCGAGGACCGGGTCGAGGGGGCGATCCGGGCGATCGTGGAGCTCTACGTGCGCGACCCGCACCGCGGCCGCGCCGCGTTGATCGAGGGGATCGGCGTGCGGGCGCTGGAGGAGCAGCGGCGCCGGGCGCTGCTCGGACTCTTCGCGCTCCTCGCGGAGCGGTGGACCGCGTTCTTCCCCGACGTGGGTGCCGACGCGGGGGAGCGGGCGGTGCGGGCGACCGCGATCGGCGGCGCGGTCACCGCGCTGCTGTCCGGGCGCCTCGACGGCCACCTGCAGGTCGACGACGACGCGCTGGTGCGGACCGTCGTGGCGACCGTGACGGCGATCGCCGCGGCGCCGCTGCAGGGCTGAGGACGGCCGGCCCGGGGGCGGCTCGCGTGCGCCCCGCCCCGCCCCGTCGCCGAGGACGGTCGGCCGTCGGCGCCGGGCGAGTTCCGTCGTCGGCGCCGGGTTCGCTCAGCTCGCGGGCGTCCACGCCGCCTGGGCGGCGTGGATGCCGTTGATGAAGTTGTTCACCTGCAGCTCGGGCTCGGCGGTCAGGTGGAGGTCCGGCATGCGCGTGTAGACCTCGCGGAGCGTCGCCTTGATCATCTGGCGACCGAGGGCGGAGCCGATGCAGAAGTGCGGGCCGCCGGCGCCGAAGCCGAGGTGCTTGTTCGGCGTGCGCAGGATGTCGAACCGCTGCGGGTCCTCGAAGACGTCCTCGTCGTAGTTGCCCGAGCAGTACCACATGACGATCTTGTCGCCGGCCTTGATCTCCTGGTCGCCGATGACGCCGTCCTTGACCGCCGTGCGGCGGAAGTGCTGGACCGGCGAGACGAAGCGCAGGATCTCCTCGACCGCGCCGTCGAGCCGGCCCTCCATGTCCTCCTTGAGCAGCGCCAGCTGGTCCGGGTTCTCGTGGAACAGCCGGAACGCGTGGCCGATGGAGTGCCGGGTCGTGTCGTTGGCGGCGGACCCGAGGAGGGAGAAGAACGCGGCGATCTCCCAGTCGTCGAGGACGCGGTCCTCGAACTTCGCGTTGACGACCCAGGAGACGAGGTTCTCCTCGGGGTTCTCGCGGTACCAGTCGGCCCGCTTCATCGCGATCTCCTGGATGCGGTCGGCCTCCTCCGCGAACGTCGTCAGGGCGTCCCGGCCGAGCGCGCAGTTCGGGTCGTCCCACGCGAGCATCCGCTCCGCGGCCTCCATGATCGTGTGCATGTCCTCGGAGCCCGCGTCGACGCCGAAGAAGAAGGCGAAGATGCGACCGGGCAGCATCTTGGCGTAGAGGTCGACGATGTCGCCCTCGCCCAGCCCGATGATCTCGTCGACGAGCTTCTTGGCCTCGCCGTCGATCCAGCCGTCCATCTTGCGGACGTTCCGCGGGGTGAACGCCTGCGAGACGATGCCGCGCACCTGACGGTGCTCCGGGCCGTCCATGGCCAGGAACGACGTGGTGGCGAGCGTGACGACCTCGGGCATGTCCTCCATGAGGACGCCCTTGCCGGAGACGAACGTGTCCACGTCGCGGGAGACCTGCTTGCAGTCGGCCCACTTCGTCACGGCCCAGAAGCCGACGGCGTCCTCGCCCGGGGGCAGCAGCGAGCTCTCGTAGGCGCGGTGGAAGGAGACGGGGTGGTCCCTGCGCAGCCGGGCGAAGGCCTTCTCGCGCTCGGCGAAGGGCTGGGCCCAGAACTCGCGGGCGCCGAGGTCGAGGTCCGCGGGCCACTCGGTCGGGGCGGGGGCGTCGATCGTGCTCATGCCCCAGTCTCCCCCGGCCCCCCGTCCCGGGACCATCGGCCCCAGGGGGGATCTCCGCGTTCCGAACGGGGGACGGCGGGGCCGCGGGGCGCACCGGACGGGCGCCGCGGGTCGTCCCGGACCGCCATGGACGGCGGTCCGCGACGATCGCCGCGGCCCGGCCCGCGGCCCCGGCCCGCCGGCCTCAGCCCGTGACGTCGCGCCCGATCAGGTGCCGCGCGATGACCCACTGCAGCACCTCGTTGGCGCCCTCGAAGATCTCGAGGATCTTCGCGTCGCGGTAGATCTCCTCCAGGCGGTACTGCTCGCCCGTCGCCCCCATCTGGCGGGCGAAGCCGTAGCCGCCGTGCACCTGCAGCGCGTCGCGGGCGACGTCGTTGGCCAGGCGCGTGGCGTAGCTCTTGGCCATGGAGGCCTCGGGCTCGCCGGAGCGGTCGCCGAGGTCGATCCGCATCGCGGCCTTCTGGTAGAGCGACCGCGCGCACTCGATCTCGGTCGCGTGCGCGGCGAGGCGGTACTGCCAGTGCTGCATCTCGCCGATGAGCTTGCCGAACAGCCTCCGCTCCCGGACCCGCTGGACCGCCAGGTCGAGCGCGGCCTGCGCGACGCCGACGCCCGCCGCGGCGATGCCGACGCGGCCGGCGGCGAGCGACCCGAGCGCGACGCCGAGGCCGCGGCCCGGCTGCCCGAGGCAGTGCTCGTGCGGCACGTGCACGTCCTCGAGCACGATGTCGGCCGTGATCTGGCCGTGGTGGCCCATCTTCGTGTCGGGCGGGCCGATCGTGACGCCGGGGTTGTCCTTCAGCGGGATCAGCAGCATCGTGCACGCGTCCTGATCGCCGTCGCGGCAGAGCATGCAGACCCAGTCCGCGACGATCGAGTTCGTGATCCAGCGCTTGCGGCCCGTGACGGTGAAGCCGTCCTCGGTGCGGGTCGCGACCGTCTTCAGCGCCGACGGGGTGAGGTCGGAGGACGCGTCGGGCTCCGTCGTCGCGAAGGAGAAGACCTGCTCGCCCGAGATGAGCCTCGGCAGGAGCTCCTCGCGGATCGGGTCCTGCGCCCAGCGGAGCGTCTGCGCGACGAGGATGCACTGCCCGTCGTAGACGCCGGCGAGGCTCGAGCTCTCGTAGGCGATCTCCTCCGTCGCGATGCACGTGCCCAGCGTGCGGTGCGTCAGGCCCGCGCCGTGCTCGCCCTCGAACGGGTACGCGAAGACGCCGGCGGACGCCAGGCCCTTGAAGGCGGTCCACGGGAAGGCGTCGGGCGTCTCGAGCTGCCGGCCGATCTCGCGGGCGGTGGGGGCGAGGTGCTCGGCGACCGCGGCGCGCACGTCGGCGCGGACCTCGCGGACGTCCTCGGGCAGGAAGACGTCGTGCCACAGGCGGTCCTGCGTGCGCTCGGGCGATGTCGCGGGCGGGGAGATGGCCATGTCGCCCATCGTCGCCGTCCGGGGGCGATCCGGGCAACCGCCGTCCGGGCGGTCTTCGCACCCCCTGGGCGGGATGCCGGCGCCGTCGGCGGGACGGGCGGGCCCGCTCGGACGGAGCGTCGGCCGGACAACCGCGCCGCCGGGAGCCCCGTCGTCCCGCCACCCCGGACGTCCGGGTGGCGGGCGGCCGACGAAATACCCCGAGCGGTAGAGCAGGACCCGCCGCCGGAGCGATGGCGCGCCGCCGCTCGCGTGAGAGGGTCGGCCCTCCACCCGCGAACCGACGGAGCCGTCGCATGCATCCCGGACTCTTCCCGCCCGAGAACACCGCCATCGTCATGGCCGACTCCGGACGGACCGTGACGTACGGCGAGCTCGACGCCGCCGCCAACCGCGTCTCGCACCTGCTGCGGGACCTGGGGCTGCAGCCCGGCGACCACGTCGCCCTGATCGCCGAGAACGACGTCGCGTTCCTCGAGCTCCTCTGGGGCGCGCACTACGCGGGCCTGCTCTACACCGCGATCTCCACGCGGCTCACCGCACCGGAGGCCGCCTACATCGTCGAGGACTGCGAGGCCGGCGCGCTCGTCGTCTCCGCCGCCTACGTCGACCTGGGCGCGCAGCTCGCGGGCCTGATCCCCGAGGGCGTGAAGCGCTTCTCCATCGGCGGCGCGATCGAGGGCTTCGACGCCGTCGAGCCCGAGCTCGCGTCCCGGCCCGACACGCCGCTCCCGGACCGGATCGGCGGGCGCGACATGCTCTACTCGTCCGGCACCACGGGCCGCCCGAAGGGCATCAAGCCCAAGGACGTCGACGTGCCGCTCGAGGAGGCCGCGGTCATCGTCACGCCGATCCTGCGCGACATGCTCGGCGTCGGTCCCTCGTCCGTCTACCTGACCCCCGCGCCGATGTACCACGCCGCCCCGCTGCGGTTCACGATGGCGGTGCAGCAGCTCGGTGCCACCGTCGTGCTGATGGAGCGGTTCACGCCCGAGGGGGCGCTCGACGCGATCGCGAAGCACGGCGTCACGCACACGCAGATGGTCCCGACGATGTTCGTGCGCCTGCTGCGCCTGCCGGAGGAGACGCGCGCCGCGGCCGACGTCTCCAGCCTGAAGGTCGTGCTGCACGCCGGCGCCCCGTGCCCGGTCGACGTGAAGCAGCAGATCATCGACTGGTGGGGCCCGATCGTCCACGAGTACTACGCGTCGACGGAGGGCTGCGGCCTGACGTGGACGACGAGCGAGCAGTGGCTCGCCCACCCCGGCACGGTCGGCAAGGCCGTCATCGGCGTGGCCCACGTCGTCGGCGAGGACGGCGAGGAGCTCCCGCCCGGCGAGCCCGGCCGCGTGTTCTTCTCCGACGGGCCCCGGTTCGAGTACCACAACGATCCGGACAAGACGACGGAGGCGCACGACGGGCGTGGCTGGGCGACCTGCGGCGACATCGGCCGGATGGACGACGAGGGCTTCCTCTACCTCACCGACCGGGCGTCCTTCATGATCATCTCGGGCGGCGTGAACGTCTACCCGCAGGAGTCCGAGGACGTGCTGATCTCGGACCCCGCCGTCCTTGACGCCGCGGTCTTCGGCGTGCCCGACGCGGACTTCGGCGAGCAGGTGAAGGCGGTCGTCCAGCTCGTCGACCCCTCCGCCGCCGGCGAGGCCGAGGCCGAGCGCCTGATCGAGCTCTGCCGCTCGCGCCTCTCGGCGATCAAGTGCCCGCGGTCGGTCGACTTCCGCGCCGAGCTGCCCCGCCACGACACGGGCAAGCTCTACAAGCGCCTCCTCGTCGACGAGTACAAGGCGGCCGCGACCCCGGCGGCCGCCGCGGGCTGACGGCCCGACCGGGGCGGCACCGGCGGGTGGACGCCCTACGCGCTCCACCCGAACGTCGGTCGACTCGGGTGGCCGCGGGGCGGCGGGTCGGTCACGATCCCGTCGCGATGGCGTCCGTTCCACAGCCGCTGGGCCCGCTCCCCGGGTCCACCTCGTCCGAGGTCCTCGCCTCGACGCTGCTGCTGATCCCGGACGCCGCGCTCTGGATCGACGACGACGACCGCGTCCGGGCGCTGAACGCGAAGGCCCGCGAGATGTTCCGCGGGGACGTCCTGGGCCGCGAGCTCGCCGCCCTCTTCACGCCGTCGGACGGCGGCGGGGCGGGCCGCGGGGTCGGCGTGCGCTGCGACGGGATCCCCTTCGCGGTGGAGCTCAGCGTCGGCCGGGCGCCGGGCGGGGCGCTCTGCACGCTCCGCGAGCCACCGGCCGCCGCGGTGCCCGAGCTCGCACAGCGCCACTTCGACGCGGCCTTCGAGACCGCGCCGATCGGCATGGCGCTCTTCAACCCCGACGGCGAGTACATCCGGGTCAACGAGGCGCTCACGGCGCTCCTGGGTCGCGGCGCCGAGGCGCTCCTCGGGCGGCGCGACCAGGAGTTCACCCACCCCGACGACCGGCAGAGCGACGTCGAGGCCGCGTGGGAGATCCTCCGCGGCGAGCGCAGCACCCACCAGTGCGAGAAGCGCTTCGTCCGCCCGGACGGCTCCGTGGTCTGGGTCATCGCGAACATGGCGTTCCTGCGCGACGAGCTCGGACGGCCGATCAGCTGGGTCGGCCAGTTCCAGGACATCACGGCGCGCCGGCGCGCCGAGGAGGGCCTGCAGCGGATGGCGGACCACGACCCGCTGACGGGGCTCCTGAACCGCCGCGCCTTCGATCGCGAGCTCCACCGCCTGCTCGGGACGGACGAGGTCGGGGGCGGCGGCCTGCTGGTGCTCGACCTCGACGGCTTCAAGGCGGTGAACGACGCCCACGGCCACCGCGCCGGCGACGACGCCCTCGTGCGCTGCGCCGAGGGCCTGCGGACCGCCACGCGCTCGGGCGACCTCGTCGCGCGGCTGGGCGGCGACGAGTTCGCGATCTTCGCCCCGGGCCTCGGCGACGGCGTCGCCGGCCTGGTCGCGCGGGTCCACGAGGCGGTGCACGCCGCGGCGGACGCCTCCGCCCTCGGCGTCTCCGTCGGCGTCGCGACGACGGCGGAGGTCGGGCGCTGCGCGGACACGCTCCTGGCGACGGCCGACGCGCGGATGTACGCGGCCAAGCCGGTCGCCCGGCCGGTGCGGACGCCGGCGGCCTGAGCGCCCCGCGCGGCCCTCAGGCGGTCGCGAGGGCGAACGCCCCGGCCAGCCGGCGGAAGGACGCGCGGCGCTCCTCCGGGTCCGGGGTGTTCGTGATCGCGATGACCTCGTCGGCGCCGGAGGCCTCGACCGCCGCCTCGATGCCGGCGCGGACGGTCTCCACGCCGCCGACGACGTCGGCCCGCGTGTCGACGAACTCGGCCTCGGCGGCGCGCTCCTCGGCCGTCCAGCGGTGGGCGAGCGCGTCGTCGACGGAGACCATCGGCGAGCGGTCGCCCAGGCGCGCCCGGACCATCGACAGGTGCGACGGGGCGGCCAGCGCGCGGGCGTGCTCGTCGTCCTCGCCGACCGTCACCTTGAGCGCGAGGATCGCGTGGGGGCGGTCGCCGGGCCGTGCCGGCTGGAACGCCCGGCGGTAGGCCTGCACCGCGTCGGCCGCACCCTGCGTGTTCGTGTGGGCCGCGAAGCCGTAGCCCAGGCCGCGCCGGGCGGCGGTCGCCGCGGAGCTCGACGAGGAGCCGAGCAGGAAGACGGGCGGCAGCGGCACGTCGGTCGGCGCCGCCCGGGCGGTCGACAGCGGGTGGCCCTCCGGCCACGGCAGGACCTCGCCGAACGCGAGCAGCTCGTCGAGCTGGTCCTCGTAGCCCGCGCCGTGCGCGTTGTCGGCGGGCCGGCCGAAGGCGCGGACGATCGCCTCGTCGATGGCGCCCTCCGACCGCCCGATGCCCAGGTCGATGCGGCCCGGCGCGAGCGCCTCGAGGGAGCGGAACTGCTCCACGACGTGGATCGGCCGGTGGTTGGGCAGCAGCATCCCGCCCGAGCCGACGCGCACGCGGGAGGTGGTGTGGGCGAGGACGCCGATCAGGACCTCGGGCGCCGAGATCGCGACGCTGCCGATCGCGTGGTGCTCCGCGACCCAGAAGCGGTGGTAGCCGAGGTCGTCGGCGACGCGGGCGAGCTCCAGCGCGTCCCGGAACGCGTGACCGGGCGCACCACCCACGCGGGTCGGGGCCTGGTCGAGGATCGAGAGGAGCATGGCTGGGTCGGCTTCCGGTTCGGGACGGTCCGGCGGGCCGCCCCGGACGCGCGGCGGTGCGCATCGCCCGGTGGGGACGGAGGACGGATCGTCGTTCCCTACGGTCACCGTAGACCAGCCGGACGCCCTCCCCGGCACCACCGGGGATCGCGGCCCGGCCCCTGTGCGCCGAGGGCCGTCGGGGCGCGTGGCCCGCCCGGGCCGTCGCGCGCCGCCGCCCGCCGCCCGCCACCCCGCCGCCCGCCGCCCCGCACCCGCCTCCCCGCACCCGCACCCGCACCCACCCGCCGCACCCCGACCGCCATGCCCGACCGCCCGCTCCTCCTCGCCGCCGCGCTCGCGGACCGCCGCCCGGCACCCGACCACGCCGCCCTGACCGCCCGGGCGCTCGTCGCCGAGCGCGCCGGCCTGGACCTCGTCGTCCTCGAGCCGGGACCGCTCGACCCGCTCCTCGTCGCCGCCCGCCTCGCCGCGCAGACCGCGGCGGTCGGGATCGTCCCCGTCACCTCGACGACGACGACCGAGCCGTTCCACGTCTCGACCGCGCTGGCGACGATCGACGTCGTCGCCCGCGGCCGCGCCGGCTGGGTGCTCGCGGTCGACGCACCCGACGACGTCCGCACGACCGTCACCTGGGACGTCCCCGACGACGTGCCCGGCGACGCCGCGGAGCACCTCGAGGCCGTGCGCGCGCTCTGGGACTCCTGGGAGGCGGGCGCCGTGATCCGCGACGTCGCGACCGCGCGCTTCCTCGACCGCGACAAGGTCCACCACGTCGACGTCGCGGGCCGCCACCTCGCCGTGCGGGGCCCGTCCATCACGCCCCGGCCGCCCCAGGGCCACCCGCCCGTGCTGGTCCGGGTGACGGACGACGCGACGCTCGACCTCGCGCTCCGGCACGGCGACGCCCTGCTGACGAGGGACGAGGCGGTCGCGCGCGGCGGGGGCCCGGCGGCCACCGGCCCGCTCCGCCTGCTCGAGGTCGACGTCGACCCGACGGACCTCGACGGGCTGGCGGCACGCCTGGTCGACGAGCACGCCGCGGGGGTGCACGGCGTCGTCCTGCACGCCGCGGACCTGGAGGGGACCCTCGCCGTGCTGCTCCCCGCGCTCGCCGAGCGGGACGTCCGGCCCACCGCCGCCGCGCCCCCGGACCCCGACCCCACCGGCGAGGACCCGCCCGCCGCGCCGCCGCGGTCGCTCCGGGACCGCCTCGGGCTGCCCGCCGCGCGCAACCGCTTCGAGGTCCCCGCATGAGCGCCCCGCGCAAGCAGGTCCGGCTGGCCGCGCACTTCCCGGGCGTCAACAACACGACCGT
Source organism: Actinomycetota bacterium (assembly GCA_009699505.1). Classification (GTDB taxonomy): domain Bacteria; phylum Actinomycetota; class Thermoleophilia; order Solirubrobacterales; family Solirubrobacteraceae; genus Patulibacter. The sequence goes on from WLOB01000019.1 coordinate 18,536, forward strand.
CTGGGGCGACCCGGCCGCCGGCAGCCACATCGACCTCGCGTCCTTCGCGCACCTGGCCCGGACGGCCGAGCGGGCGATGTTCGACCTCTTCTTCCTCGCGGAGGGCCTCAGCCTCCGCGAGCACGCGGGGCACCTGCACGACCTCGACGTCGCGGGCCGGCCCGACGCGATGACGATCCTCGCCGCGCTCTCCGCGGTGACGGAGCACATCGGCCTGGCCGCGACCCTGACCACGACGTACCACGAGCCCCTCGAGGTGGCCCGGCAGCTCGCGACCCTCGACCACCTCTCGGGCGGCCGCGCGGCGTGGAACCTCGTGACGTCGACCGACGCGGTCTCCGGCGCGAACTTCCGCCGCGGCGCGTACCTGCCCTACGACGGCCGGTACGACCGCGCGGGGGAGCTGCTCACGCTCGCCGACCGCCTCTGGGCGCAGGGGCCGGGCCCGTTCGCGACGACGGGGAGGCAGGTGTCGCTCGCGGGGGAGTGGGACCTCGCGACCCCGCCGCAGGGCCGGCCCGTGATCCTCCAGGCCGGCGACTCGGACGCCGGGCGCGAGTTCGCCGCCGCGCAGGCCGACGCGGTCTTCACCCGGGCGGGGACGATCCCGGAGGGCCGGGCGTTCTTCGCGGACGTGAAGGGCCGGCTCGCGCGCCACGGGCGACGGCCCGAGGACCTGCTGATCCTCCCGGGCGCGACCTTCGTCCTGGGCGACACGGACGAGGACGCCCTCGAGCGGGCAGCGCACGTCCGCCGGCAGCAGGTCTCGGGTCCCACGGCGATCGTCTTCGCCGAGCAGCTCTGGAACCGCGACCTGTCCGCCTACGACCCGGACGGTCCGCTGCCCGACGTCGATCCGGTCGAGGGCGAGATCACGATCGCGCCGGGCTCCATCCCCGCCCGCGCCTTCGCGGGGAAGCGGCACGAGACGGTCGAGGGCCTGCGCGCGATGGCGGCGAGGGACGGCCTCAGCCTGCGCGACGTGATGGTGCAGACCCGCGCCCGGCACTCCTTCGTCGGCTCGGCGCGGACCGTCGCCGACCTCATCGACGAGCAGGTGCAGGCCGACGCGTGCGACGGCTTCATCCTCGTGCCGCACCTCACGCCGGGCGGTCTCGACGAGTTCGCCGACCGCGTCGTCCCGCTGCTGCAGGAGCGCGGCTCGCTGCGCACGGAGCGCGAGCCGGGGACCCTGCGCGACCGGCTGGGCCTGCCCCGGTGGACGCCGGGGCAGGGCTGACGACCCGCGCCGTCGCGGCGCGGGCCCGCCCGCCGTCGATACATCCGAATCTCGATAGGGAATTGCAGAAGCTCGCGCACATCGCTAGCGTCCGCCGTCCGCGGGAGGCCCGTCGTCCCCCGTCCGGCCTCCGCGAACGCCCCGCATGTCCCGCCCCGAACCCGTCACGGACGACCCGCTCACGCCGGAGGAGCTCGAGCGCTGGACCGCGTGGAAGCACGCCAGCGACGTGGTGCTGGAGCGGGTCCGGCGCGAGGTCCGCACCGCCACCGGGCTGTCCAACGCGGACTTCGGGGTCCTGTCGATCGTCGCCGACGCCGACGGGGCCGTCCGCCAGGGGCGGCTGTGCGAGGAGACGGGGTGGACGCAGAGCCGCGCGTCCAACCACCTCAGCCGCATGGAGCGCCGGGAGCTCGTCGAACGCGAGGTCGTCCCGGGCGGGGTCCTCATCCACCTGACGGACGAGGGCCGCACGCTCCTCGGACGGGCCCGGCCGGTGCACGCCGCGGCGGTCCGCCGGCACCTGCTCGACCGGCTCGACGACGACGCGCACGTCGCGATCGCCCGGCTCGCCGACGCGCTGGGCTGACCGGCGGCCCGGCCGTGGCCCGCGGCGCCGGGGTCGTGGAGGCTCGTCGGGGCGGAGGCCGGGGCCCGCCGGACCGGCGGCCGGGGACGACCCGCGACGGCCCGTCGACGGCCGCGGACCGAGCGGCTGCGCGCCACGCACGGCCGCTGCCAGGCCGTCGCCCGGTGACGGCGATCCCGTACCGTAGGGCTCCCGTCCGCAACATCGGGCCCCCTCGCGGGTTCCCATGTACAGACCCCGCCGCGTCCGCCGCGCGCCCGCCCCGGGCACGCCGTCGCGGGACGCCCCCGGAGACCCACCCCGATGACCCCTCGCCTCCTGCGCACGGCCCTCCTCGCCCTCGTGGCGCTGGCCCTCGCGTTCGCCGCCCCGACCGCCGCCTCGGCGGCCAACGACCTCGAGATCGGGATCGCCGACGAGAACGTGCTGACCGGCCGGACCCCAGGCGGCATCGACGCGACCGTCCAGAAGTGGAAGGCCTCCGGCGTCGACGACGTCCGGATCTTCGCCCAGTGGGACAAGTTCGCCCCCGAGGTCACGAAGACGAAGGCGCCCGCCGGCTTCGACGCGAAGAACCCCGCCTCCTACGACCTGACGGTCCTCGACCAGAAGATCGACGCGGTCGTCAAGCACGGCCTGAACGTCACGCTGGTCGTCACGGGGCCCGGCCCCGTCTGGGGCTCGCAGGAGCCCGCGCGCCGCAACGGCGCCTGGAAGCCCGACCCGGGGCAGTTCTCCGACTTCGCCACCGCGATCGCGACGCACGTCGGCGCCCGGGTGGACCGCTACATCGTCTGGAACGAGCCGAACGTCAAGACGTGGCTGCAGCCCCAGTACGTCTGCACCGGCAAGCGGATCGGCGCCGCCTCCTGCGAGTCGACCGCCCCGCACCTCTACCGCGAGCTCGCCCGCGCCGGCTACGCCGCGATCCACGGTGCCGACAAGGGCGCCCGCGTGGCCGTCGGCGGGACCTCGTCCTTCGGCGACCGCTTCGCGATCCGCGTCAACGCGACCACGCAGCCGCTGAACTTCCTGCGCACGATGTCCTGCGTCACCTCGAAGTACAAGCGGATCCGCTCCGGCGCCTGCAAGGGCTTCAAGCCCGTCACGGGCGAGGCCCTGGCCTACCACCCGCACTCCGTGACGCTCACGCCCGGCCAGGCCGACAAGTACAGCGCGAACGCCCGCATCGCCGACCTGCCGCGCCTGATCAAGGTCATCGACCGCCTGACCTCCCGCAAGGTCCTGAAGGTCGCCGGCGCGCGCCGGCTGCCGCTCTGGCTCGACGAGTACGGCTACCAGACGAACCCGCCGGACGAGGACCAGAAGTTCAGCCCGAGCCAGGCCGCCTCGTACCTGCAGTGGGGCTGGTCGCTGGCCGCCCGCAACCCGCGCGTCGAGACCCTGACGCAGTACGAGTGGTTCGACGAGCCGCTCGGCGAGGGCGACAAGGCGTTCAACCGCTGGCAGTCCGGCCTCTTCACGGCCGACGGCAA
>WLOB01000190.1 GCA_009699505.1 Actinomycetota bacterium
CGATCCTCCGTCCCCGCGGTCCACCCGACCGCCGGGACGGCCCTCAGGCCGGCGCGCCCTCCGGCACCCCGGCCGAGCTCCACACCGCGACGGTGCTCGCCACGTCGGCGGCGACCCGGGCCTCGCCCTCCTCCGTGCGCAGGACGACGGCGCCGTCGTCGTGGCGGTCCACGGTCGCCGCGAAGCCGAGGCGCAGGCCCGCGTCGTGGAGGTCGCGGAGCATGTCGTCGTGCTCGTTCTCGAACCGCAGGACGGTGATCCTGCTGCCGACGGGCACCTCGGCCAGGCGGGTGCCGCACATGACGCGGTTGCCCGCGGCGATCGGGTGGCCGTGCGGGCAGGTGGTGGCGGTGCCGATGGCGGCGCGCATGCGCTCCGCGACGGCCGGGCTCATCGCCTGGTCGATCTTCTCGGCCTCGCCGTGCACCTCGTACCAGGGGATCCCGAGCACGTCGGTGAGGAACCGCTCGACGAGCCGGTGGCGGCTGGCGGCGTGCCGGGCGACCTCGAGGCCCTCGTCGGTGAAGGAGATCCGCTTGCGCTCGTCGCGGACGATCAGGTCGTCGGCCTCGAGCCGCTTGACCATCTCGTGCACCGTCGGCGCGGACAGCGCCAGCTCGCGCGACACGTTGGCGGCCGTGAGCGGCCGGCCCGCCTCGAGCAGGTGCAGCAGCGTCTCGAGATATTCCTGCTCCGCCGGCGTCACATCACGCATGGCTTGATTGTAGTGCCTACAAACAAGCTTCGGGCCCCCGAACCCGGCGGGCTGCCCGGCTGGACAAGGCCGCGGGCCCCGTTCTTGGCCGCGCGCGCACCGGCGCGGCGGCCGGGCGCGGGTACCGTCGGAGCCGTGGACCCCGTGCACGCCCACGACGGCCACCACGTCGATCCGGGCCCCGAGCTCTTCGAGGCGCTCCTGGCCAGCTCCGCCGACGCCTTCTACGTCGTCGACCCGGAGGGCGGCGTCCAGTTCGCCAACCCCGCGGCGGTCGCGCTGCTGGGCTACGACGACGAGACGGAGCTCCTCGGTCGCAACAGCCACGCGACGATCCACCACAAGCACCCGGACGGCTCGCCCTTCCCGCCCGAGGAGTGCATGCTGCTCAAGCCGCGCACCACGGGCGAGGTCGTGCGGGTCGAGCTCGACTGGTTCGTCCGCCGCGACGGCTCGATGGTGCCGATCGCGTACTCGTCCTCGCCGCTGCTCATGGACGGCCGGCGCGGCGCGGTCGTCGTCTTCCGCGAGGTCGACCCGGAGGGCGGCGAGGCCCCGGAGGGCGCCGGCCCGTCGCAGGCGCTCGAGCTGCACCACTCCCGCGCCCGGATCCTCGCCTCGGCGGACGCGGCCCGTCGACGGATCAGCCGCGACCTGCACGACGGCGCGCAGCAGCGGCTGGTCCACGTGCTCATGACCCTGCGCAGCGCGGTCGGCCTCGTCGGCGACGGGGCGGGCGACACGCGCGCGCTGCTCTCGCGGGCGGGGGACGAGGTGCAGGAGGCGATCCGCGAGATGCGCGACCTCGTCGCCGGCGTGCACCCGGCCGTCCTCTCCGACCGCGGGCTGCGCGCCGCGGTCGAGGCGCTGACCGCCCGGTCCCCCGTGGCCGTGGAGGTCGACGTGCCGGGCGACCGCTGGCCCGCGGCGGTCGAGTCCTGCGCCTGGTTCATGGTCTCCGAGGCGCTGGCCAACGTCGCCAAGCACGCCCCGACGGCGAGCGAGGCGGTCGTCCGGGCCTGGGTCGACGCGGGCGCCCTGCGGATCGAGGTCACCGACGACGGCGGGGGTGGCGCCGACCCCGCCCGGGGCTCGGGCATCCGGGGCCTGCAGGACCGGGTCGCGGCGCTCGGCGGCCGGCTGGCGGTGGGCGACGTCCGGCGTCGCGCACCCGTCGGCACGCGCCTGAGCGCGACGCTGCCGCTGGCGGACGGGCCCGTCTAGGCGCCGGCGCACGGCGGCGGTCCGGGCAGGAGCTCGGGGGCACGGTCGAGATCCCCCATCGCCGACCGTGCCCTCGATGCCTGTCCCGCCCAGCGCGAGGCGTGGGCGTGGCGTCCACCGGGGTGGACGCTTGAACAGTCAGACGACGGGTGTCCCGGGTTCCGACGACGGTTGCACGAGAAACTACAAGATGGCGCGCAGACGCTCGTCAGGCTCGTCGCGCCAGCTCGCGCACCGCGGCCACGTCGGCGATCGCGACCGTCGCAAGGGTGGCAGCCAGAACGGCCGGACCGGCGGTCGCGGGACCCCGCCGGGCGATGCCGGCGAAGAACGCCGCGGTGCCGACCGTCGCGACCGCCCGGGCCGCCATCCAGCGTGCCCGGGCGCGCCCGGACAGGAGGCCGGCGGCGACCACGACGTCGACGAGCCCGAGGATCCGGGCCTCGGCGGGACGCTCGATCCAGGACCGCCGGCCGACGGCCTCGGGCGCGACGAGCAGCGCCGTGCCGATCACGGCCGTCCCGGCACCGACGGCCACCGCCATGCGATCGGGGTCGGCGGGCGTCAGCGCGGAGAGCATGCGCGCGAGCCTACGGTCCGGACGGGTGCCGTCCCGCGGTCACCCCGTCGGCGACGTCAGGGCCGGGCGCGGAGGAACGCGAGCACCGCGGCGACCCGGCGGTGGTCCGCGGGCTCCCGGGCCAGGCCGAGCTTGGAGAAGATCCCCGTCACGTGCTTCTCGACCGCCGCGGCGGTCACGCCGAGCTCGTCCGCGATGCCGAGGTTCGAGCGGCCCTCGGCCATGCGGGCCAGGACGTCGCGCTCGCGCGGGGTCAGCTCGCCGAGCACGTCGCCCGTCCGACGCCGGCCGAGCATGCGCGCGACGACCTCGGGGTCCAGGGCCGAGCCGCCCGCGGCGACGCGACGGACGGCGTCGCCGATCGTGGCGACGTCCGCGACGCGGTCCTTCAGGAGGTAGCCGACGCCGCGCGGGTCCTCGCCGATGAGCTCCATCGCGTACTGCTCCTCGACGTACTGCGAGAGCACGAGGACGCCGACCTCGGGACGCTCGCGACGGATCCGCTCCGCGGCGCGCAGCCCGTCGTCCGTGTGGGTCGGCGGCATCTGCACGTCGACGACCAGCACGTCGGGGCGCAGCTCCCGGGCGAGCGCCTCGAGCGTCGGCGCGTCGGCCGCCTCGCCGACCACGTCGAAGCCCAGGTCGCGCAGGATCCGCACGAGACCCTCGCGGATCAGGGCGTGGTCCTCGGCGACGACGAGGCGGAGCGGGTCCGGCACGCGGGGGACGGTAACGGCGGGGCGGCGCCACCGGCTACTCCCGGCGCCCGGTGCCGGCCGCGGACCGGTGCCGTGCGCGGGCCGGCCCGGACCGGGAGGCCCAGGGGTAGGGACAACCCCACGCCGGTCCGGCGGGTCCTCCCGACGCGGCCCGTCCGATCTGGACGACGGGCCACCCCGACCCCGTCCGGCCTCCTCCCGCGGGCCATCGAACCGGGCGGGCGTCGGCGGGACGCTGTCCCCAGCCCGCCAGACGGACCCCGGCGCACCCTCCTCCTCGATCGGCGGGGGCGCCCATCCCGACGGCACCGACCGACACAGGAGCACCCCATGGCCATCGCCCCCACCCTCAGCGACACCGAGATCGCGAGCATCCAGGAGATCCCGCACCCCACGAAGGAGGACGGGGCGTCGATCTACGGTGCGACGAAGGTCTTCCCGGACTACCAGGCGGAGAAGGGCGAGAGCTACCTCGGGCTCGTCCACGGCATCGCGCACGAGTCGTCCGTGTCGCTCGTCGCGGTCCTCCAGGCGATCCGCGCGCAGCGCAAGGGCTTCGAGACCGCCGTCTACTTCTTCGGCATCGGCTCGCTCAACGCGCTGGCCACCCGCGGCTTCCCGACGATCGGCGCCGAGATCTTCCCGGGCATGCGGAACGAGAACGGCCAGCTCCAGCGGTTCATGGACGAGGGCGGCAAGGTCTACGCCTGCCGGCTGGGCCTGGCGCTCCACGGCGCCCGCGAGGAGGACCTCATGGAGGGCGTCATCCCGTGCCATCCGCTCGACGTCCAGGACTGCATGATCGAGTACGCCCGCAAGGGCGCGATCATCAACACGACCTGGATGTTCTAGGCCATGACCGCGTACGTGGAAGGAGGTTCCGGCCTCCTCAAGGCGCGTCGGGCGCCCGGCGCCGCCGGAGCCCCCTCCGCGGCGCGGGACCCGCGGGACGAGGTCGAGGCGCTCCTGGGCCTCGGACCGGCCGCCGGGGGCGGCGGGCCCGGCCGGACGCCGACGGGCGCCCAATCGGCCGAGGCGTCGCCGGAGGCCACCGGGGCGGTCACCCCGATCGACCTCGCCCTGCGCGCCGAGCTCGCCGTCCACGGCCTGCGCGCGACGCCCGGCCTCTCGCGCCGCGGCGGCGCCGGTCCGTCCAACGACGGTCACTGGAAGCTCGCCGGCCCCGCCACGGCGACGGGCTGCGGCACGCAGACGACGCTGCCGATGTCGCCCGACAGCCCGTTCTCCCTCGACGCGGACGGGCAGCTCACGAAGGACGGCGTCGTCGTGGAGGACGTCTCGGTCGAGGCGATCGAGCGGCCCGCGTTCTACGACCTCTGCACCGCCGACGGCACCCGCTACGAGGACCTCGCGCGCCTGCACGGCACGAACGTCCTGGCGACCACCGTCGTGCAGACCTGCATCCGCTACCGCGACGAGGCGACGCGCTGCCGCTTCTGCACGATCGAGGAGTCGCTGCGGGCCGGGACCACCCTGCAGGTCAAGCGCCCGGAGGACCTCGCGGAGGTCGCCGCCGCCGCCGTCCGCCTCGACGGCGTCACCCAGATGGTCATGACGACGGGGACGAGCAACGGCCGCGACCGCGGCGCGAAGCACCTCGTGCGGTGCGTCGAGGCGGTCCTCGCCGCCGTGCCGGGTCTGGCGATCCAGGTGCAGATCGAGCCGCCGCTGGACCTCGTGTGGATCGACCGGCTGCACGAGGCCGGCGCCGCCGCGGTCGGCATCCACGTCGAGTCCACCGACGAGACCGTCCGCGCCCGCTGGACCCCGGGCAAGGCCGAGGTGCCGATCGCGCGCTACGAGGAGGCCTGGCGCCGCGCCGTCGCGGTCTTCGGCCCGAACCGCGTGTCGACGTACCTGCTCGTCGGCCTCGGCGAGGAGCCCGATCACCTCGTCGCCGACGCGGAGCGCCTGATCGACATGGGCGTCTACCCCTTCGTCGTGCCGTATCGCCCGATGGACGGGTCGCTGGCCTTCGGCGACGGGGTCCCCGCGCCGTCGCCCGCCGAGCTGCGCGCCGTGACCGGCCGCGTCGCCCGCGCGCTCCGCCACGCCGGGATGCGCGGGATCGACCAGGTCGCCGGCTGCGCGGCCTGCGGCGCCTGCTCCGCCCTCGGCGCGGACGGGGGCTGAGCCGGTGCGTCCCCCGACCGACCTCGCCGGGACCCCGCTGCCCGCCGGGCCTCCGTCGGCGTTCGACGTCCTGGCGCTCCTCGGCGCGCCCGCGCCGGCCGCGATGCGCGGCACGGGCCCCCGCACGCGGGCGACCCGGCTCGCCCACGACGTCCTGATCGTCGACGCGGGGGACGACCCGCACCGCCTCGACGCCTACCGCCGCCTGCGCCGTCGCGCGTTCGTCGAGGAGCAGGGCCTCTTCACGGGTGAGGACGTCGACGCGTACGACGCGCACCCGCGCTCGCGGGTCCTCGTCGCGGTCACCCCGGAGAACGTCGTCCTCGGCGGCGTCCGGCTGCACCCCGAGGACGGCGACGGCGGACTGGGCTGGTGGCGCGGCTCCCGGCTCGTCTGCCGGGACGTCCCGGGCACCGCCCGCGGCGCGATCGGCGCGGCGCTCGTGCGGGCCGCCTGCGTCGAGGCCGTCGGCGTCGGGGCGCTGCGCTTCGACGCCCACGTGCAGCTCGACCACGTCCGCTTCTTCCGCCGGCTCGGCTGGACCGCGCTGCGCCGGATCGAGGTCGCCGGTCGCGAGCACGCGCTCATGCACTGGCCCGTCGACCGGATCGCCCGGCTCGTGCACGCGACGAAGGCGCCGCTCGGCGGGCTCTACGACGGCCTCGTGCCGGACGACCCGTGGAAGGGCGACGACGCCGTCCCGGTCCCCGACGCCCCCGGCGTCGTCGCCTGCACCGACGCGATCACCCCGTCCATGGTCGAGCGCGACCCGGAGTGGGCCGGCTGGTGCGCGATGCTCGTCACCGCCCACGACCTCTCCGCCATGGGCGCCCGGCCGCTCGGCGCGCTCGACGCCCTCGGTGCCGCGGACGTCGACCACGCCGACCGCGTCCTGACCGGCCTCCGTCGGGGGTCGGACGCGTTCGACCTGCCGGTCCTCGGCGGCCACACCCAGCTCGGGGTCCCGGCGGCGCTGAGCGTCACCGGCCTCGGGCACGCCACGGACCCCGTGCCCGGGGCGGGTCGCGCCGGGCAGGCGCTCGCGGTCACCGCCGACCTCGAGGGGGGCTGGCGCCCCGGCCACCACGGCCGCCAGTGGGACTCGACGTCGTGGCGCCGGAGGGACGACCTGCGGACGATGCTCGACGCCGTCCGGGCGGCCCGCGCCGACGGGCGCGTCGAGGCCGCGAAGGACGTCTCGATGGCCGGCGTCGTCGGCACCACCGGGATGCTGGCCGAGGCGTCCGGCTGCGGCGCCGAGCTCGACGTCGCGGCGATCCCGCGGCCCGACGGGGCGAGCGCCGGCGACTGGCTCACCTGCTTCCCCGGCTTCGCGCTGATCACCGCCCACGACGCCGCCCGTGCCGACCCGCTGCCGGCCGGGCCCGCCACCGGCGCCTCCTGCGGCCGCCTCGTCGAGGGCCGCGGCGTGCGCCTGCGCTGGCCCGACGGCGAGGTCACGACCGCCGTCGACGGGGCCGTCACCGGCCTCGGACCCACGACCCGCCCCGCCACGACCGACCACACCCCCGAGGACCCCGCATGACCGAGCTCACGATCGCCGCCGCCGCGGCCCCGTTCGGGCGCGACATGGACGCCTGCTTCGCCACGATCGAGCGCCTCGTGGCCGAGGCGCGCGAGGCCGGGGCCGGCCTGCTCGTCCTCCCCGAGGCCGCCCTCGGCGGCTACGTCGAGTCGCTCAGCGGCGACGTGGACGACCCGCCGCCCGCGCTGTCGCCCGACGGCCCCGAGCTCCGCCGCGTCGCCGAGCTCGCCGGCGACCTGGTCGTCGCGGTCGGCTTCTGCGAGGCCGGCGCGCCCGACCCGGAGCGGCCCGGCCACGAGGTGCGCCACAACGTCGCGGCGCTCGTCTCGGGCGGCGAGGTCCTCGGGATCCACCGCAAGATCCACATGCCGCTCGACGAGGGACGCTTCACGACCCCCGGCGACGGGCTCGCCGCGATCGACACGCCGATCGGCCGGGTGGGACTGCTCATCTGCTACGACAAGGCCTTCCCCGAGGCGGCCCGGACCCTCGCGCTCGACGGCGCCGAGATCCTCTGCTTCCTCTCCGCCTGGCCGACGAGCCGGACGAACTCGCCCGAGGTCCGCGAGGAGGACCGCCAGTGGCGTCGCGCCGAGCTCTGGGACCGGTCCCGCGCGGCCGAGAACTCCATGGTCGTCGCGTCGGCGAACCAGTCGGGCGACTTCGGCTCGCTGCGCTTCCTCGGCGGCGCGCGGATCACGAACCCCAACGGCGACGTCGTCGCCGCGACGGACGCGACGGGCGGCCTGGCGGTCGCGACCTTCGACCTCGCCGAGACGCTGACGAAGGCCCGCCGCGCGCTCTCGCCGGTCCTCGACCTGCGGCCCGACGTCTACGTCCCCGCCACGCCCATCCCGTACGAGGCGCCGACCGCCGCCTGAGCCGCGGGCCGCCGGACCGGCGCCGCCCGCCGGCTCCGCCACGTCCGCCCGCCACGCGCGGGCGGCCGTGCCGGAGCCGGCCCCGGCCCGGTCCGCCCACGCCGATTCGGCCGCCCCACG
>WLOB01000191.1 GCA_009699505.1 Actinomycetota bacterium
CCTTTATCTGTTAGTATTAGGTTTTTAGCGTTTGCAACTGCTTGATCGATTGACATGTAATTAAGCTTAAAAGCTGCTCCTGCACCATTTATCATAGGTAAATCTATACCAAGCGCTACATCTGGTTCAAAATCTATTGGATTTATTTTAATCTCAACAGCCATTAGGATCTATAATTATTATTTGCTATTTGTTCAGCTGTTTTTAAAACCTTAGAATAGTCTTTCATAAAGGCTGCTGTTGGATCATTACTCATTGCTGCTCTCATATTAGCATGTCCCATAGAAGCTGGTACATCGTTTGACGTCATCATTCCCATATTCATTTCTGGCCATTCTTCCTCTTCTTCGGATGGAGCTGATTGCATGCTACGTGCAGTCTCCTCTAATATGGACTTTAATGGTCCTTCAAATTGTACAAGAGGTTTTGTTCTTTGCGGTCTTGCAATTTGTGTTATTGGTTTTTTTGTAACTGTTGATTGTTGCTTTTCCATGAGTAGAGGCTTGATTGCTTTTAACTCTTCTCTTACCACAGTTCTTACTTCTTCGCGAATAACTTTTCGCATTAGATTTATAAATTCTGATCCTTTCATGTTTGTTTTATATATAAATAGTTATGTTTTTTATTTGTTTGTATTTTGATTAAACATATTGTGGGAAACTAAGTGGTGATATACCAGTGTTTGCTGGTGGAATTATTATACCCTTTACGCCTTTCATCTGGTTAGTAAAGCCTAATTCCATTTCGTTTATTAATCCAAGTAACCCATTTATAGGTAGTGCTTGTATTTTAGGACGAAATAATCCAACTTGAGTAACAATATGTCTGCTGTTGGTTGGTCCATACCAACTTGCACCAGTCCAATAAGCGCGTATTGCTATTGTTAGTACGGCTTGTAATATTGGTGCATCAAGGTTTATTTTTTTACGAGCTTCAGTTTTTTGTTCTGCTACCTTTTCGTCTTTTGCTTTTTGTACTCTTTCTTTTAATCGCTGTGTTACTTTTTTTAATATCTTTTTTATAAAATTTTTCATAAATAATATGAACTTTTTATATAAGTCTTTAATTAACTTAAATATAATATCTATAAAATAATTGTTTTTAATTAATACGTATGCAATATCAGCAACAGCAGCACTTACTCTTGGAGCTGCGTTATTAATAGCGTTTCCTATTCCAGTATTTGCACTGCCTGTAGCAACTGCACTACCCCTGAAAGCACTACCGCTAGCAGCACTACCACTAGCAACACTACCGCTAATGGGTGTTCTACTAGCTACTACTAACCCAGATGATAGTGTAGTTCCTGCTGCACCACTTACTTCAACTTCTCTACCCGTTATGCCCAGCATAATACTTAACAATTCTCTAGTCTTACTAAGATGTTTTTTTTCTAACGCTCGTAGTTTATCCATGAAGCCAGGATGGGTTAGAAATCTAAGATCAAGTTTACTTATGACATCTAATATGGTTGGTATATCGTCTGTTGGATTTGTTAGGAAAGTAACAAGACCTTTTGTGCTTTGTTTTATCTCTTCTGAACTTTCATCATATATTACTTTTAGCTCTTTTCCAAAATCTGTTTCTTTTATCTCTTTAAGCAACTCTTTTACTCCTTTAACTAGCATCTCAACTAGCACCATAACATCAAACTCTCTTTTTACTCTGAGCTTTTCCTTTGTTTTAGCCTTATTATAACTCACTATTAATCCATTATTTGCTTCAGTTGGTTGTTTATGTCCTCTTTTAAAATTAATTTTTTGGTAATTATAGTAAGAGTCTAAAAAAGCATTAAATAGTTTGTCGTTTTGTGATGGTAGTACTCGTCCTGCGGTTATGTTTGATAGCAGTCCTAATCCAGAGTCCGACATCTTAAATATTTCTTTTCCAAGCGCAAAATGATATGTAGTTTCGTCTATTATATCTAATGCTTTTTGCTTTTTAGCTGCTGCTTTCTCTTTTTTGTCTGTTTTGTCTTTAATGTCAACGCGGACTGGTATTAAGTTTAATAACATGATTTCTACCTCTTCACCAAAAGCCACTATTTTGTCTTCTATCTTTTTTTTCTGCTTATTTACATACTCTTTTAACTCTTTTTTTATTTTTGCTACGTCTGCACTTATTATATAATCTATTAGTCTTTCTAGTTTTGTTGGGTTGTTTGCAAATTCAGCCGAGTTTGGTATTTTTTTTCTTGATTTTTTGCTTCTATTGTTTTGCTTAAAGTCCCTCCATATACGTCTTACTTCTTTTAATTCTAAATAAATTACACAAGCTTCTTTTGCCATTGCACCCAAACTTTCTACCTCTGCTTCAAATAATTTTTGAAAAACTTCAAAATCAAGTTTAGCTTTTTTCATGATTATTGGTCCTATACCTATTAGTAGTGGTGTTTTAGTTCCAATTAAATCATAATAATCAGATAGCTTTTTTAGCTCTGTTCGTAGTTTGTCAATACTCATATTACTAAAATCAAGCTTTGGATCAGGTATTGCTGAGGCTTCTTTGAATTGTTGTGCTATCTGCTCTTGCGTTCTCTCATAGATTTCTGTTATCATTTTTTGATATTTTTTAATCCTTGCTTCTAACCCCTTTTCTTTATCATTTGCAAAATCATTCCACTTGTCGTTAAGTCTTTCTTTAGCTTTTTGTATTGTGTCTAGTCTATCCGCTAATTCTAGGGTCAGTTGTATATTCTTTTTCCATCTATCAATCTGCTCTTTGTGGTCTTTTTGCCACGTTTCAAAGCTTTCTTTTTGTTTTTTCAAGTACTGCACTATACGACTCTTTTCTATTTTCTCACCTAACTCTTTAATTTTTTTTTGTACAAACTCCTTAGCTTGGTCTATTTTTGCCTGTATTTGTGTTTGTATTTCTTTAAGTAGTTTGTCTTTTTTGTATTGTAATTTTTTTAATTTAGGTTTAAGATATCTTATAAATAAATCAAATTTAGTAATTAAATCATATACTTTTTTTAAAGCAGGTCGACGACCTAACATGTCTTTTATTAGTTTTGAAAGTGCTTCTGGCTTAAAATATAGTACCAAATCCATGATACTTTTTCCTAAGTTTAGTAGGTTTTGAACCATGTCAGTTATCATACTTTTGACCATAGTTTTTATCCCAGCAAAGTTGCCTGTACTAAGTTGCCCACCTATTGTTGACTTGTCGTTTACATAGTTTTGTATTAAGTTTGCTAGTTTTAATAGCGTGCCTATTGATAGTAGATTTCCATTTTTAATTAAATCTATTATTTCTTTTTCTTTACCAAATATTTCAGATATAATTTGTTCGCCTGTCTTTCCATAAGTAGATCCAAAATTACCTGCCTCTATTCTTACTTTAAAATCATCAATAGTTTTTAACAATCCTTTTATTTGATCTTTTTGGTATTCTATTTCTTCTCCCAGTTCTTTCTTAATAAGCTCTATAGTTGGTTTAATATTTTGTAATTCTTGTTTTGCTGCTTTTATATCTTCTATTGTTTTTACAACTTCTTCTTGCTTAGACTTTAATTTTGCATACAAATCTTTTACAGTTCGTATAAGACCTTCTATATTTGCTTTATCTATTGCTTGCATTTTTGCAAAATAATATAGATAAAGAACGTTATACATGTTTTTTTCTCGTGCAGCTGCATCACTTTTAGTAATTCCAGATACACCTATAGGAAATGGTGGTGGTATAAAAGCTGGTGGAACCGCTAGTCCTGGTGCCGGTAGTGTTGGTGGAACTCCTGTTGGTAATCCTTTTTGTACTGTGGAGCTGTAATTACTTGCTATAGCTTTTGCCCAACCTTCTGGGCTTGTGATTTCACCTGCTTGTATTGATAGCAGTATTGGTTGAGTGAACGTTGATTTGAAATTTATTGGCATAGTGTTATTCTCTTTTATATCCTAGTCTTACTAACATGTCTATCAATCTTGGTGTTGGGCAAGTGTCAGAATGCATTTCACCAAATCCAGTTTTACCACCTGCACCATTATTTCCAGTAGAGTGTCCAAATATTCCTGTAGCTTTTGATTGGCTTTTGCCTAAAGCCCAAAATTCTCCAAGTGCGTTTTTTGAATTTGTTGCTCCTGATTGTTGTACCGTGGGTCCTGGTTTTTCGTTCATACCAAAAACTGTCCACCAACCTGCATTTGCTGGTAGTACTATATTGTATTTTTTCATAAAAGCTTCTATTAAAAGCTGTAAACTCTCCATATGTACTTCTGTGAATTCATTGTAGTACTGATGACCATTATACTTGTATCCTAAATTTGCCCATTCAAAATCGCGTCCAGCTGGATAGACACCGTTTTGGCCAAACGAATTATCGTTGTAAGGATATGGATAGCTTTTGTATGCATCAGCAATAACTATTCTACTAGTGCTGCCAGATGGATAAGCCTTGTGTACAATTCCTGGTGGATACATTGCGTCAAACGCGTCTTTGGACATGCCGTTCAACACTGGGGTTACAGAACCAATTCCTGCCATTTCTATTCCTAGAGCTTGACCGTTCCAGTCACTGCTTGTCCACAGTACTGTTAAGTCATCACCACCTTTTGCAAGATGGCCAAAGTTGTCTGAAGCATAATGTAAGCCATAGCGAACATCTCTAAGTGCTTTTCTACCATTATGCTTGCTACCAGGCATACTGACTTCTTTCCAAGGTTTGTGTACTGTCCCAAAAGCTGATTCTGCAGTTCCACCTGGATTTCCAGCTGTGAAGTGTAGTGTTATAGTTTTAATAGCCGCAGCTTTCCTGTTTTGTAATGTTGTGTATGTAAGCTGACCTGAAGTTTTTTCTTCTTCAGTGGTTGCAAATCTTGTACCCATTATTGCAGTAACCGTAGGATTTACGCCTGCTTTTGGTACATATACACTCTCTTTATTTACTACTTTTAATTCTACTTCATCTAGATTCAAGACCTTTTCACCCATTCCAGTATCAATCTTTTTGTATTTGGTTCCGTAGGTTGCCACATCATTAAATATACTGTCTGCATTTTCGAGTGGTAATTTTTTCTTACCATTTGCATATGGACTTTTGCCACCTGCATATGGTACTGGTTCTGGTGGAATTGATGCTACAAATGCAGTTGCATCTATTGTTGTTATTGCATTTACTGCATCCATGCTTGTTTGATACTTTCCTATAATGCTTCTTAATAATAAGTTTTGTTGTGCTATTTGTGCTTCTGTTAGTTTAGTTGTTCCCTCTGTAGGCTTTACCTCTTTTAATAAGTTAGTTATCCTGTCTAAACCTATATAATAAAGTGCAACGTTCAGGTATAATAAAAAACCATACTTATAGCTATTATTTAGTAACCAGTTTTGAGTTGATAAAACTTTCATATCCTCTGCTGCTGGTGTAACTATTCTTCCTGATTTTCTAATATCATTGATATCATCTACATCTTTAAATTTTTTTATTTCTAATGTTGGTATTTGTATTATTTTTATGGGTGGAGTTGAGGCTGAGTCTAGTGTTGGTAGTAGAGTTGGTTCATATTCCTCTGCTGTTGTTGTTTTAATGTATGTTAATATTTTTGTATAGTTTTCTTCGGATTCGTCAGCTAAACTTTGTACCGTTTCTTTACTTGCTAATAGTTCTTTTGTTTTTGTGTCTGTGGTGTCTTTGCCTTTAATCTTCAGTACTTTGCGTAAATCCTCAAGTACTTGAAATTTAGAATAGTATCCTGATACAATTGTCAACTTTATGCCTGGATTTTGTACGTTAAAATCCACCATCATTTTTTCAAAAGCTACTTTAGCTTTTTTGTAAATATAATATTTACCATCAACTTTTTCTAAGTACTGACCAATATCTGCCATATCTAATTAATCTGTTAATCTTTCAGGATCTTTGTCATCAATATCTTCAAAAAACCCTTTTGTTTCAGGTGGTGCTCCTGGTCTTTGTGCATCTCTAGTTTTATTAAAAGTTCTATCACTTTCTGGTGCTATTGGGTTGTTAGATATAAATTTACCAGATAGGAATTTAGGTGGTACGGTTGCTTTTAATCCTGGCGTAGGTGTGTATGGACTTGGTGCTTCATGACTAATGCCATCAACAAATGCGTATGTACTAACCATTTCTGGTAGTCTCGCTCTTATAGCTCTAAAATTTTCTTGAGTTATTTCGTTAAAATAAACATCACCCAGTCCTAATAATTGTGCTTGTTGTAGTGTTTGTATTAAATCATCCAACCAATTTACTAACTTTAATCCTAAAACTAATGGCTCATAGTCGTTGTCTACTGTTGCATTTCCTTTATTAGTTGGTTTTGTTTTGTATGGATCCTTAAGTATATCACCACCAGGAAGACCAATAAATACACCATCTTTGCCATGAAGTACAACCTCTTTTTCAGCATCTAAATGTATTGAGTCTAATCTTGATGATAGTATTACTCCTAAATCACCAAATATCATTGCAAAATTTGTTGATGCATTCATTATAATACGTCCAGCATTTAATATTAATTGTGGACTTGAGTTGTATATGTTGGTTGCAACTTCTTGGGTACCCTCTCCTCTCATCTCTATTCCAAGGTTTGGTACTTGCCCTATATTATCAAACTCGTCTGTAAAGTCCGCTAGTGTGGCTGCTAGGTCTGGTTCCTTGCTGCGTATGTCTGGTGTTGTTGGTATTTCAATATTCACATAACCTGTAACTATTGCTGGTTTTTGTGTTTCACCATCTTTTGGATCATCATCTGTAAAAGGATTTGCCAGCGCTCCACCAAGAGCTGTTCTAACTGCTTTATATGTTATTTCTGCCATTGTTATGCTTCTGGTGTTGTTATTTTAAAGCCTTTATATGCAAGTCCAAATCCTGTACGATAAGTATTTGTACCTCTATCACCATCAAAATCTTTATCACAATTATAATTAAACTTTTCATTTATGTAAACTAGCATTTGTATTTCTGCTGTGGTGTCGCCAACTAACTGTGCCTTTCTAAGTGCCTTATACTTTGTTGTATCTCTTAAAAATGGGTCTTCTTCAAGTAATCTAAACGTTTCTTGTATTATATCATTACTGTATCCGCGGAATAGGTTTGTTTTGTTTGACCAGGTGGTTGTTCTACCTCCTAACATGCCAGGAGCTTTTTGATTAAGCTTATTTTGGCCAATAACCCACCCATCAAGCCAAAAACTACTAAGCATTAAATAACCAAGTATGGCGTCAAAAAACATAACATCCGTGGCACCTGTGAATATAGCAGTGTATACATACATTATATCGTTTATGTCCTTGTCCTTAGCTAACGCTTCAAATAATTGTTTTTTATCAGTCTCTGTTCCAGTATCGACTATTCCCTGCATCTTACTAAGCATATTTGTAAATTCTAACTCTTTATCGTCAGTAATCTTAAGATATGCGGTAAGTTTGCTGAAAACTGATGGAACATCCTTTGCTACAGTTTTTAAAAATTCAAACATTATGTAAGCTTTCGATAATTTTTTTTTATCAAACCAAAAGCTATAATCTATATTATAGTTTCTTGCACTGTCTTTCCAATATGTTGGCCAATCTGTTGCAAGTCCATAAGTTGTTGTTGTAATAGGTTTCTTGCTTATTAGTATAATATTAAATAAGTCTGCAACGTCTTTATCGCTGGTGAAGTTGTCGGTTTTTATTTGGGGTGAAACGTCTTTACTGTAGTGTTTTATTAAACTTTCCACAAGCTCATCTTTACCAATTCCATTTAATATAGCTTCTTTAAGTGCTTTTGCGTATTTCTCAGCTGTTGTTTGGGCCATAATTTATAATTTACTTTAATACATTAGTTGCGTCAGTTCCCAGAAAACCAGCGCTTTTCCTTACGCCAAACTTTATTTTCATGGAGGTTAAATCAGTACAAGCTAATGGGTTGTCAATTTGTTGCGTTGTGGTAAGTATTATTGTTGCAGTGTTTGCAGATGTTTGTGTGTCTAATCTGTC
>WLOB01000192.1 GCA_009699505.1 Actinomycetota bacterium
CGGCGCCCGGGCGCCGCCGCCGGGGTGCGCGGGCGTGGGACGATGGCCGCCGGACCGCCCGCGCTCCGGCACCCCGCCCATGTCCTCCGATCCCGCAGCCGCCGCACCGCCCGCCGCCACGCGTCCCGGACCCCGGGGCCCCGGCCGCGGGACGACCGGATCCCCCGGGCGCGGGACCGGGAGCGCCGCTGCACCCGGGGAGCGACCCGGACCGGGTCCGACGGACGGGGCGGATCCGGGCGACGCCGCCACCCCCGACGCCGGGGCGGCCGCGCCCGCCGGCGACTCCGACGCGGCGTTCGGCCTGCACCTCGCGCTCTCCCTCGTGGCCGGCGCCGCCTCGACCGCGGTCTGGGCGGCGACGCCCGGGGACTACTTCTGGCCGCGCTGGGTCTGGCTCGGTCTGGCGATCGCGCTGACCGTGCACCTGCTCGTGCGCTGGGCGGCGCTCACGCCGGCGCGGCCGGGCAAGGCCTACCGCGTCACGATGGCGTCGCTCGCGGCGCTCGCGGTCGTCGACGTGCTCGTCTGGCTCCTGGCCGGCGCGGGCACGTTCTACCCCCGGTGGTCCCTGACGGGCTACGCCGTCGTGGCCGCCACCGTCTCGGCGATCGTGCACCGTCGCCGGCTGCCGTGGGCGAGCTCCCGGGAGCTCGTGGACCGCGTCGACGTCCTCACCCGGACCCGCAGCGGCGCGCTCGACGTGCAGGCGCACCAGCTCCGGCGCATCGAGCGCGACCTCCACGACGGGGCGCAGGTCCGCCTCGTCGCGCTGTCGATGCAGCTCGGCCGGGCCGAGGCGCGGCTCGAGGACGCGGGCGACGAGGCGACGCTGGCGCTCGTGCGTCAGGCCCGCGACGAGGCGTCCGCGGCGATCGGGGAGCTCCGCGACCTGGCGCGGGGCATCGCGCCGCCGGTCCTCGCCGACCGGGGGCTCGCCGCGGCCGCCGACGCCCTCGGGCGCCGCTCCGCCTCGCCGGTCGAGGTCGACGCGGTCCTCGGCCGCCGCGCCGCGCCCGTCGTGGAGTCCGCCGCGTACTTCGTGATCGCCGAGGCGCTGACGAACGCGAGCAAGCACGTGCCCGGGGCCTCCGTCCGCGTGACGCTGCGCGAGGAGCGGGGGACGCTCGTCGTGCTCGTGACGGACGACGGCCCCGGCGGCGCGGACCCGGCCGGCTCGGGGCTGACGGGGCTGCGCCACCGCGTCGAGGCGCTGGACGGGCGGCTCGTCGTCCTCAGCGCGCCGGGCGCCGGGACCACCGTGAGGGCGGAGCTGCCGTGCGCGTCGTGATCGTCGAGGACCACGCGCTCCTGCGGGAGGGCGTCGTCGCGCTCCTGCGCGAGCACGACGTGGAGGTCGTCGCCCAGGCGGAGGACGGGGAGGGGCTGCTGCGGATCGTCCGCGGCCACCGGCCGGACCTCGCGATCGTCGACGTCCGCCTGCCGCCGACGTTCACGGACGAGGGGCTCCGCGCGGCCATCGCCGCGCGCGAGCTGCACCCGCCGCTGGCGGTCCTCGTGCTCTCGCAGTACGTCGAGCCGGTCTACACCGCGGAGCTCCTGGGGTCCGGCGGGCAGGGCGGTGTGGGCTACATGCTGAAGGAGCGCGTGGGCGACGTCCGCGCCTTCATGGACGCCGTCCGGCGCGTGGCGGCCGGCGGCACCGCGCTGGACCGCGAGGTCGTCGCCGAGCTCGTCCGCGGCCGGGACGCCCGGACGGACCCGGCGCTCGAGCGCCTGACGCCCCGCGAGCGCGAGGTCCTGGCGCTCATGGCCGAGGGCCGCACGAACGCGGCGATCGCCGAGGCGCTCGTCGTCACCGGCGGCGCGGTGGAGAAGCACGTCACGAGCCTCTTCCAGAAGCTCGAGCTGCCGGTCTCCCAGGGCGACCACCGCCGCGTGCTCGCGGTGCTGGCCTACCTGCGGGCCACGGGCTGAGCGAGGGGTGCGGGCCCCGGCCCGTGCGTCGCGGGCCGGACGGCGCCGGACCGCGGCGGGGCACGGTCCGCCCGCCCGGGGCTACGCGGCGGCCTTCGCGGCGAGCTGGCCGCACGCCGCGTCGATGTCGCGGCCGCGGATCAGGCGGATCGTCGCGTTGAACCCGTTGTCCTCGAGCGTCTGGCGGAAGCGCTCCATCTGGTCGCGCTCCGAGCCGTCGTAGACCGAGTCGGTCGGGTTGTACGGGATCAGGTTGATCTTGTACTTCCACGGCTCGAGCAGGTCGGCCAGGAGCTGCGCCTGCTCCACGGAGTCGTTGACCCCGCCGAGCATGATGTATTCGACGAAGATCATCTTGCGGCGCTTCTCGTAGAAGCGGTCGCACGCGGCCTTCACGTCCGCGAGGGAGTAGCGGTCGTTCACCGGCATGATGTCGCTGCGCAGCTCGGCGTCGGCGGAGTGCAGCGACCACGCGAGGCGGACGGTGACGTCGCTCTCCGTCAGCTTGTCGATGCCGGGGACCCAGCCGACGGTGGAGATGCCGGTGCGGCGGTTCGTGATGCCCAGGTCGGGCAGCCGCCGGCAGACCTCGAGGACGGCGTCGAGGTTCATCATCGGCTCGCCCATGCCCATGAAGACGCAGTGGTTCAGCTCGTCGATGCGGCGCAGGTGCAGCGCCTGGTCCAGGATCTCCCAGGCCGTCAGGTTGCGGCCGAACTTCATCGCCCCGGTCGCGCAGAACGTGCAGGTCAGCGGGCAGCCGGACTGCGACGAGACGCAGATGGACCGGCGGCCGTCCTTGTAGCGCATGAGGACGGTCTCGATCGGCCGGCCGTCCTTCGTGTGCAGGAGCAGCTTGACCGTGCCGTCCGAGGCGGTCGCGCGGGTGGCCTCGGTCAGGGTCGAGAACGGGACCCGCTCGGTCAGCTCGTCGCGGAGCTTCGCCGGCAGGTTCGACATCTCGTGGTAGCCGCGCGCGCCCTCGGCCGTCCACTTCCAGACCTGGTCGAAGCGGAACTTGGGCTGGCCGAGCTCCTCGAGGGTGCTGCGGAGGAGGTTCAGATCCACAGCTCGATGATGGCAGGCCCGCGGGGCGGGTCCCCGGGCGGTCCGCGCGCGACACTGTGGACGTGACGGACGCGACGGCGGATCCGACCCCGCGGCGCGCGACCGTGGTCGTCATCGGCGCCGGTCAGGCGGGCCTGTCGGCGGGGCACCACCTCGTGCGCCGCGGGTTCGTGGCGGCCGACGACGCCCGCGACGCGCAGGACGCCTCGGGCGCTCCGGCCACCGGGGGCGCGGGCACCCCGGGCACGGACGCCGGGCGGGCGTCCTTCGTCGTGCTCGATGCGGAGGACGGGCCGGGCGGCGCGTGGCGGCACCGGTGGGCGTCCCTGACGATGCGCACCGTCAACGGCATCTTCGACCTGCCGCGCTTCCCGAAGCCGCCGATCGACCCCGACGCCCCGAGCCGCGACGCGGTGCCGGAGTACTTCGCCGCGTTCGAGCGGGCGGAGGGACTGCCGATCCACCGGCCGGTGACCGTCACCGCCGTCCGGCGCGCCGACGCGGACCCCGACGGCGACCTCCTCGTCGAGGCCGGCGGGGAGGTCTGGCGGACGCGCGCGATCGTCAACGCCACCGGCACGTGGAACACCCCCGTCCTGCCGGTCTACCCCGGGCAGGAGATCTTCCGCGGCCGGCAGCTGCACACGCGCGACTACGTCGCCGCCGAGGACTTCGCCGAGCAGCGCGTCGCGATCGTGGGCGGCGGGATCTCGGCCGTCCAGCTGCTGGAGGAGGTCTCCCGGCACGCGACGGTCCTCTGGTACACGCGGCGGGAGCCCGTCTTCCGCGACGGGGACTTCCGGCCCGAGGTCGAGGGCCGGATGGTCATCGAGCGGGTCACGGCGGACGTCGAGGCGGGCGAGCCCAGCGGCAGCGTGGTCTCCTACACCGGCCAGCTCTGGACCGCCGCGGCCCTGGCGGCCCGGGAGCGCGGGGTGCTGCACCGGCGGCCGATGTTCACCGCGATCGAGCCGGACGGCGTGCGCGAGGCGGACGGGTCCCACACCCCGGTCGACGTGCTGCTCTGGGCCACGGGGTTCCGGGCCCACCTGCCGCACCTCGACCCGCTCGCGCTGCGCAACGACCGCGGCGGCATCGCGCTGCGGGGCACGCAGGTCGCGGACGAGCCGCGCGTGCACCTCGTCGGCTTCGGCCCCTCGCAGTCGACCGTCGGGGCCAACCGCGCGGGACGGGTCGCCGCCTGGGCGATCGCCGAGCACCTCGGCGTGCCGCGGCCGGCGCGACGCCCGACCCGGGCGGGCTGAGGCCGGCGCGCTCAGCGCACGACGTCCCAGACCTGCTTCTGGACCCCGTTGCCGTAGGCCTCCTGCTCGACGAGCTCGAGCTTCGTCGCGTCCTTGTCGGCCTCGCTGAACAGCCGCCGGCCCGCGCCGAGCAGCAGCGGGAAGACGAGCAGGTGGTACCGGTCGACCAGGCCGGCGTCGGCCAAGGCCGCGCCGAGCGTCGCGCTGCCGTGGACGAGCAGCGGCGCGCCGTCCTCCTCCTTCAGCGCCGCGACCTCGTCGACGGACCGCAGGATCGTCGCCGGCCAGCGGTCGTCGTCCTCCTGCAGCGTCGTCGAGACGACCCAGCGCGGCAGCGCGTTGTAGCGGGCGAAGTCGTCCATGGTCGGCCACACCGGCGCGAACGCCTGGTAGCTCGTGCGACCGAGCAGCAGCCCGCCGGCCTCCTCCTGCTCACGGCCCTTGATCTCGTACGCGGCGGGATCGAACGCGACGTCCTTGAAGGTCCACCCGGCGTTGCGGTAGCCCTCCTCGCCGCCGGGGGCCTCCATGACGCCGTCGAGGGACGTGAAGGCGGTGACGATGATCTGGCGCATGCGGGGCTCCGGGGTGGTGGTCGGCCGCCGGACGGCGGCCACGTCTCGGAACCACGGACGCCCGCGGGGGTGCGGACTCATCGGACCGGGCTCCGGCGCCCATCCTGCCGGGCCGGGGCGACGTCACGGGCCCGGGACCGTCGTCCGGCCGGCGGTGGGCGGGTAGTGGCTCCGTGTGACCCGCACCGCCCTCGTCCTCGGGGACCAGCTCTCCCGCGACAACCCCGCGCTCGAGGGCGCCGACCGGGTCGTCCTGATCACGTCGCGCGCCCTGCTCGCGCGCCCCGGGCTGCACCGCCAGCGCGCGCACCTCGTCCTGTCGGGGATGCGGCACCTCGCGGAGGAGCTGCGCGAGGACGGCCGGGTCGAGGTCGAGCAGCGCACGGAGGACCGGCTGCTCGACGGGGTCGACGCCCTCGACGGCGACGTCGTCTGCGCCTACCCGACGTCCTGGACGATGCTCGAGGCGCTGCAGGAGCGCGGCGTCGAGCTGACCCCGGCGCCGCAGTTCCTGACGAGCCCCGAGGCGTTCGAGCGCTGGGCCGGCGGGCGCCGCAGCCTGAAGATGGAGGACTTCTACCGCGAGCAGCGCCGGCGGCTCGAGGTCCTCGTCGACGACGCCGGCGAGCCCGCGGGCGGCACCTGGAACCTCGACGCGGACAACCGGAGGCCCCCGCCGAAGGCCGGCCTGGACGCGCCGGAGCCGTGGCGCCCGACGGAGGACGCGATCGACGAGGAGGTCCGCCACGACCTCGACCGCAGCGGCATCGCCTTCTGGGGGAAGGACGCCCCGCGCGGCTTCGCGGTCACGCCGGAGGAGGGGACCTCGGCGCTGCGCTCGTTCGTGCAGGGCCGCCTCGCGGGCTTCGGGCCGTGGCAGGACGCGATGGTGGACGGCGAGCGCACGCTCTTCCACTCCAACCTCAGCGTGCCGATGAACCTCGGCGTCCTCGAGCCGATGCGCGCCGTCCGGGCGGCGGAGCGCGCCTACCTGCGCGACGACGCGCCGCTGCAGTCCGTCGAGGGCTTCGTCCGGCAGATCGTCGGCTGGCGCGAGTACGTGTGGGGGATGTACTGGCTGCGCGCGACGCAGTGGCCGCGGCGCAACGCGATGGGGGCGCGGGAGCCGCTGCCGCAGGCCTACCGCGAGGGCGACTCGGGCTGGCGCTGCCTCGACGAGACGGTCCGGTCCGTGCGCGAGACGGGCTACGCCCACCACATCGAGCGGCTCATGGTCCTCGGGACGATCGGCCTGACCTCGGGGATCCGGCCGTGGGAGCTCGTCCGCTGGTTCGCCCGCGGCTTCGTCGACGGGGCGGAGTGGGTCATGGCGCCCAACGCCGCCGGGATGGCGCTCTACGCCGACGGCGGGGAGATGATGACCAAGCCCTACGCCGCGGGCGGGAACTACGTCAACCGCATGTCGCAGCACTGCCCGTCGTGCCGCTTCGACCCGAAGAAGCGCACGGGGGAGGACGCGTGCCCGCTCACCGCGCTCTACTGGGACTTCCTGGACCGCCACCGCGACGACCTCGCCGGCAACCGCCGCATCGCGATGCCGCTGCGGTCGCTCGCGAAGATCCCCGACGACGAGCTCGACGCGATCCGCGCGCGGGCGCGGAGGGCGCGGAAGGAGCTGCGGGGCACCGCGGCGTGAGGTCCCGGTGCCGGGCCGCGGGCGCACGGCCGGCGGCGCCCGCCCCGGCCGGGCCGCGACGACCGCCCTGCCGCGCGTCCGGCACCTGCCATCCTCTCCCGACCATGCAGCCGCGGCAGCACCGCACAGGGCCCCCCGGCCCGCCCCGGACCGGAGCCCGCTGACGTGCGCCTGCAGAAGTACCTCGCCCACGCGGGCGTCGCGTCGCGCCGCGCGTCGGAGGAGATCATCTACTCCGGCCGCGTCACCGTCGACGGGCGCATCGTCGCGGACCCCGCGCGCGACGTGACGGAGGACGACGACGTCCGCGTCGACGGCCGCTCCGTCCGCCCGGTCACCGAGACGGTCGTCCTCGCCCTGAACAAGCCCGCCGGCGTCGTCTCGACCGCGCAGGACACCCACCGGCGCGAGACCGTCGTCGACCTCGTCCCCGCCGAGGGCCGCCGGCTCTACCCCGTCGGGCGGCTCGACGCCGAGACGACCGGGCTCATCCTGCTGACGGACGACGGCGACCTCGCCGACCTCCTGACGCACCCGCGCTACGAGGTCGAGAAGGTCTACATCGCCGAGGTCTCCGGCGGCCCCGTCGGCCCCGAGACCGTCGAGGCGCTCCGCTCCGGCGTGCAGCTCGAGGACGGCCCGACCCTCCCCGCCGGCGTCGAGCTGCTGAACCCGAAGCTCCTGCGGATCACCCTGCGCGAGGGCCGCAAGCGCCAGGTCCGGCGGATGCTCGACGCGGTCGACCACCCCGTCCTGTCGCTGCGCCGCGTCAAGCTCGGGCCGCTCGACGTCGGCGCGCTCAAGCCGGGGGAGTGGCGGACGCTCGAGGCCTCCGAGATCGCCGCGCTGCGCGCCGCGCCGAAGCGGACGCACGCCCGCTGAGCCCGCGCCCGCGGGCCCGGGGCACGACCGCGGATCGCGCGCGACCGCGCGCTGCGATCATCCGGCCGATGCGGCTGCACGCCCTCCGCGGGGCCATCTCCGTCGAAGACGACGACGCGGACGAGATCCTCGCCCGGACCACCGAGCTGATGCACGAGCTCCTGGACCGCAACGGCCTGGAACCCGACGACATGGTCTCGTGCATCTTCACGGCCACGCCCGACCTGCAGGCCGCGTTCCCCGCCGCCGCGGCACGCCAGATGGGCTTCGACCAGGTGCCGCTGATGTGCGCCGTCGAGATCGACGTCCCCGGCGCCCTGCCGAAGATCATCCGCGTGCTCGCCCACTACCAGCGCACGGACGAGGACCACCGCGCCCAGCACGTCTACCTCGGCCGGGCGAAGGCCCTGCGCAAGGACCTCGACTCCGCCCACTAGGGGATGGGGAGCGGGCCCCGCCCCGAGCGTCGCGGGCCCGGCCTCGTCGGACGTCGTCGGGGCTCGTTGCACCCGCCGGGGGGAGCGGGCCCCGCCCCGAGCGTCGCGGGCCC
>WLOB01000193.1 GCA_009699505.1 Actinomycetota bacterium
CCCGACGCGATCACCCGCGTCGGCCACACCCTGAGCGACAAGGCCGAGGCGGTCATCCGCACGCAGATCGTCTCGGGCGAGCGGCTCCCCGGCTCGCGCCTGAACGAGGTCGAGATCGCCGCGGAGCTCGACGTGAGCCGC
Source organism: Actinomycetota bacterium (assembly GCA_009699505.1). Classification (GTDB taxonomy): domain Bacteria; phylum Actinomycetota; class Thermoleophilia; order Solirubrobacterales; family Solirubrobacteraceae; genus Patulibacter. The sequence continues at coordinate 142 of WLOB01000193.1, forward strand.
GGCCCCGTCCGCGAGGCGATGCAGCGCCTGGCCCGCGACGGTCTCGTGCGCATCGAGTCGCACCGCGGCGCCTTCGTCCGCTCCCTGGACGCGGGGGAGGTGCGGGCGCTGTTCGAGGTCCGCGCGTCCCTCGAGTGCCAGGCCGCGGCGCTGGCCGCCGAGCGCGCCGGCGCGGACGAGGTCACGACCCTCCGCGCCCTGCTGGCCAACTCGCGCGGCGTCGTCGAGGGCGACGTCGTCCCGCACTACCCCGAGCGCCTGGACCTGCACGAGCTCATCGTGCGTTGCAGCCGCAACGTCGCGCTCACGCGCTACCTGCAGCTCGTCAACCAGGAGCTGAAGCTCGTCCGCGCCCGCTCCGGCTTCCTCGCCGCGCGCGCCCCGCAGGCGCTCGACGAGCACGAGCGGGTCGTCGAGGCCATCGCGGTCCGCGACCCCGACGCCGCGGCCGCGGCGATGACCATCCACATGGAGTCGGCGCTGCACAGCACGCTGGGCCTGCTCCACGACACCCCGGAGAACGACCGATGATGCTCAAGGACAAGATCGTGGTGGTGACCGGCGCCGGCTCCGGCATCGGGCGGGCGTGCGTCGAGCGCTTCCGCGCCGAGGGCGCCACCGTCGAGGCCTGGGACCGCGACCCCGCCGACACCGGTGGCGACGAGCGGATCGTCGCCCGCCAGGTGGACGTGTCGTCCGCCGAGGCCGTCGGCGCGGCCGCCGCGGAGGCCGGCAACCGCTGGGGCGGCGTCGACGTCCTCGTCAACTGCGCCGGGGTGATCACCCCCAACCTGCCCGCGCAGGACGTCGACCCCAAGGACTACCAGCGCAACTTCGACGTCAACCTGATGGGCGTCGTCCACACGACGCGCGAGCTCCACGCCATGCTCGCCGAGCGCTCCGGCGCGATCGTCAACGTCGCGTCGCAGGCCGCCCTGGTCTGCCTGCCGCACCAGTCCGCGTACTCCGCGATCAAGGGCGCCGTCGCGGCGCTGACGCGCTCGCTGGCGATCGACTGGGCGTCCGAGGGCGTGCGCGTGAACGCGGTCTGCCCGGGCTTCACCCGCACGCCGATGGCCACGGGCCAGATGACGCCCGAGCTCGAGGCCGCGGTGTCGCGGCGCGTGCCGCTCGGCCGGATCTTCGAGCCGGAGGAGATCGCCGCGTCGATCCTCTTCCTCGCCTCGGACCTGTCGTCCGCGGTGACGGGCGTCGTGCTGCCGGTCGACGGCGGCTGGACGGCCGGGGAGCCCGCGCTGCCGATGTAGGCCGGCGGGGCACGCCGACCGGTCGACCGGACGCGCGGGCAGGACGCCCCGCGGTCCCCGGGACGCGGTCGGGAACGCCGCCCCCGGCCGGGGCGCGGGCGGGGGACAGGGAACGAGAACGCCGGCCACGCCGGCAGACGAGGAGCAGGATGAGTCGGTTCGAAGGACAGATCGCCTGGGTGACGGGTGCGGGGTCGGGCATCGGCCGCGCCGCCGCCGAGCGCCTGGCGGAGGAGGGCGCGACGGTCGTGCTGGTCGGCCGCCGCGAGGACGCGCTGGCGGAGACGGCGGCGGGCCTGCGCGGCACGGCGTCGACGCTCGCCCTCGACCTCTCGTCGCCGGCGGCGGTGGCCGCGGCGTTCCCCGCCGCGCTGCAGGAGCACGGCGTCCCGGACGTCGTCGTCCACGCCGCGGGCCAGACGATCGTCGGCGCGCTGCACGACCTGACGGACGACCAGTGGGACCGGCAGATGGACGTCAACGTCCGCTCGATCCACCTGCTGACCCGCGCCACGTGGGGGGCGATGCGCGAGAAGGGCGGTGCGATCGTCACCGTCGCGTCGACCGCCTCGCACGCCGCGTTCCCGCAGGACGCCGCGTACTGCGCGTCCAAGGGCGCGGTCCTCGCGCTGACGAAGGCGATGGCGCTCGACGGCGCCCCGCACGGCATCCGCGTCAACGCGATCTGCCCCGGCTACATCCTCACCCCGAACCTCCAGGGCTACTTCGACGAGCAGGACGACCCCGCGGGCGCCGCGGCGTCGGCCGGCTCCGCCAGCCCGCTCGGCCGGATGGGCACGCCGGAGGAGATGGGCGCGGTCATCGCGTTCCTCGCGTCCTCCGACGCCTCGTTCGTCACGGGTGCGTCGTTGCTCGCCGACGGCGGCGTCCTCGCCCAGGTGCCGCTGTCATGAGCGTCCCGGACTTCTGCATCGGCTTCCACCCCGACCGGCCGATCGGCGAGGTCGCCGACCTCGCCGCCGAGGCCGAGCGCCTCGGCTTCCCCGGCGTCTGGGTCGCGGACTCCCAGAGCCTCTTCCGCGACGTCTACGCCGCGCTGGCGCTCGTCGCCGACCGCACCTCGACGATCCGCCTGGGCACCGGCGTGACGAACCCGGTCACCCGGCACCCCGCCGTCATCGCCGGCGCGATCGGCTCCGTCGCCGAGCACGCCCGGGGCCGCGAGGTCCGCCTCGGCATCGGCACGGGCGAGACCGCGGTGGAGTCCATCGGCCGCAAGCGGGCGACGATCAAGCGGATGGAGGACACCGCCCGGGTGATCCACGGGCTGCACCGCGGCGAGACCGTGGAGTACGAGGAGGCGCAGCTCAAGCTGGACTGGCCGTCGCCGCACGTGCCGATCGTCTTCGCGTCGAGCGGCCCGAAGTCGCTGACCGCCGCGGGCCGCTCGGCCGACGGCGTGTACCTCAAGCTCGGCATCCACCCGCAGGTCCTGCGCTACGCCCTGGGCTGCGTGGCCGCCGGCCGCGCCGAGTCGGGCAAGGACCTAACGGGCTTCCACGTGCAGGCGATGCTGCCCGTCGCGGTCGACGAGGACGCCGGGAAGGCCCGCGACGAGGTCCGCGGCTTCGCGGCCGCGATCGCCCGCGCCGCCGTCCGCGCGATCCCCGCCGAGGACCTCCCGGAGGAGCTGCAGGAGACGATCGCCGAGCTCGAGCGCGTGTCGTCCGAGGCCCGCGCCCGGCAGAGCTACGTGCAGTGGCTGCACAGCCCGGAGTACGCGAAGCTCATCCCGGACGTCATCGTCGACTCCTTCGCGATCGCCGGCACGCCGGAGGACGTCGCCGCCCGCATCGCCGCGCTCGGCGAGCACGGCATCACCGAGGTCATCGCCCCGCTGACGATGCCCGACCCCTGGCCGACGCTCCGCGCGATCGGCGAGGGCGTCCTGCCGCGGCTGCGCGAGGCCGCGGCCGTCTGATGGGGCGGGGCGCGCGCGTGGCGGCGACCGGGGCCGCCCGGGCATCCCACCGGGCCGGGGCCGCCCGGTCGTCCCGCCGCCCGGCGCCCGGCGCGGTCTCAGGCGACGAGCCGGCCGCCGGCCAGCGCGATCGCCTCGATCTCGAGCTGCAGCTCGGGGCGGGCGAGCGCCCGCACCTCGACGATCGTGTCGGCGGGCCACGGCTCGCTGAAGTGCTCCGCCCGCAGCTCCACGATCCGCGGGAAGTTCGCCATGTCCGTCAGGTAGATCGTCACCTTCACGACCTGGTCCAGGCCGGAGCCGGCGGCCTCGAGCACCCGGCGGAGGTTCGCGAAGACCTGCGCGGCCTGCGCGTCGAAGTCCCCCTCGCCGACCGTGGTGCCGTCGGGGGCCAGCGCGGCCTGCCCGGACACGATCACGAGGTCGCCGATCCGGAAGCCCGGCGAGTAGTGCGCCGCCGCCGTCGGGTCGGGGTCCAGCCGGATCCGCTGCGCGGTCGGGCCGCCCTCCGGGGCGCTCACGCCGTGGCTTCCGGGACGGGGGACGGGGCGTGCTCCATGTCCCGTCCTTCGCCGGCCCGCCCGCCGTTCCTCGCGCGCCCCACCCACCGTCCGTCCCCCTCCCCGAGGAGTTCCCGATGAAGGCCGTCGTCGTCACCGAGCCCGGAGACCCCGAGGTCCTGCAGCTCGTCGAGCGCCCCGATCCCCGGCCCGCGGCCGGGCAGGCCGTCGTCCGCATGCAGGCCGCGACGGTCAACCCGATCGACCTCGCGGCCCGCACGGGCTGGCACCCGCCGATCTTCGAGATCCAGGACCCGCCGTACGTCCCGGGCTGGGACCTGGCCGGCGAGGTCGTCGCCGTGGGCGCCGGCGTGGACGCGCTCGCCCCCGGCGACCCGGTCGTCGCGCTGATCCCGTGGCACGCCGCCGGCGGACGCTACGGCGCGTACGCCGACCTCGTGCTCGTCGAGGCCGACTGGCTCGTGCGTCGTCCCGACGGCCTCGACCCGGTGGCGGCGGCGACGGTCCCGCTCAACGGGCTCACCGCGCACCAGTGCCTGGCGATGCTCGACGTCCCCGCCGGCGGCGAGCTGCTCGTGACCGGCGCGTCGGGTGGCGTCGGCGGGTTCGCGGTGCAGCTCGCCCGCGCGGCCGGCCTGCGCGTGACCGCGGTGACCGGCGCCGGCGACGAGGCGTGGGTCCGCGGGCTGGGTGCCGACGTCGTCCTGGGCCCGGACGACCTGGGTGCCGCCGGGCCGTTCGCGCACGTCCTCGACGCGGTGCCGGTCGGCGAGCCGGTCCGGGCGGCGGTCGCCCCGGGTGGCGCGATCGTCGAGACGGGCGGCTCGCCCGCGCTGCCCGCCGGGTCGGGCCTCACGCAGCGCATGGTGCTCGTCGCGGTGGACCGCGGCGCCCTGTCGGAGCTGCTCGACGGCCTCGCCGCCGGCATCCTGCGGACGCGGGTCGCGGAGACCGTCCCGCTCGCCGAGGCCGCCGAGGCGCACCGCCGCTCCGGGACGCGCGGGCGGCGCGGCAAGACGGTGCTGGTCGGCTGAGCGGGCGGGGCAGGACGCCCCCGCCCGCCGTGCGGGGGTCCGGGGCTCAGCGGACCTGGTAGCCCAGCGCGCTCCAGAAGGGCCCGGGGTTCGGGTTCTCGAGGTGCTCGTCGCCCACGCTGGTGGCCGCGAACGTCCGGCGGCCCGGGCGCACCTCGACGTGCGTGTGGCCCGAGGGCCGGCTCGTGACGCCGCGCCAGCTCTCCGTCCCGATGGTCTGGCCGCGCTTGATCCGCTGGCCCGTCCGCAGCGATCCGAGCGGCGCCGCGTGGAGGTAGACGACGGTGCTCCTCTTCGCGGCGTAGTAGATCGCGATCGTCGAGAGGTCCGTCCTCGACCGCCGGCCCGGGCGCCCCGGCGACACGGCGAGGACCACCCCGGGGGTGAGGCTCTTGACCGCGGAGCCCTCGGAGCGCTTGAGGTCGATGCCCTCGTGCGCCCCCGAGGTGGTGGTGTACCCGTCGAACCCGCAGGTGACCGCCCCGCCGGAGAGCCCGCCGTAGAGCGCCTTGGACAGGGGACCCCGCATCGCGACGGGCGCCGTCGGCGCCGGGGTCGGCGTCGTGACCGGGGTGGACGGCGTCGGCGTGGGCGTCGCGGGACCCGGGGCGCCGAACCGGTGGCTGGCGTTCTCGTTCTTCAGGCCCGGGACGAGGTTGATCGTGGCCCCGGCGGGGATCACCTGCTGCCGACCGGCGTAGCCGCTGTTGAAGTAGACGGTGACCGGGCCGCCGGTGCGGTTGCGGGCGGCGGCGGCCTGGTTCTTGATGCAGCGGCCCGCTCCGGCGCCGGAGCCCCGGAACTCGTAGCACCCGGGCTGCCGGGTGCCGTAGTCGGCGAGCGACCCGGCGTGGTCCGAGATCGCGCCCTGGAACCCGGAGTTGAACGAGTAGCAGAACTCGCCGGGGTCGCACCGCCCGTCGCGCGGGGCCGCGGCGGCTGATGGGACCCCGATCGCGGCGGTGCCGATCAGGGCGACGGCGAGGCTCGCGACGAGGGTGCGGCGGCGCTGCGGGACGGTGGGCTTCAGGGGGGTGGCCATGCCCGGATGTCTACGCGCCGCCCGCCCGTCCGTGGGTGAGGAAACCGTGAGGGTGGCGCCGTACGCGCGGGGGCGGCGGTGCGCGTGACCGGCGCCGGCGCTCCCGACGGCGGCCCGGTGCACGGTCCTGGGCCCGGCGGCCACCGGGCGACCGCGAGGGCTCACCCGTCGCGTCGGTCGTGCACGGTCGGCCGGTAGGTCAGCTCCTGGATCCGGCCGTCGAACGTCCGCGCCTCGAGCAGCTCCAGGTCGAGCTCGCCGGCGCCGGCCAGGATCGGACGGACCCCGGTCCGCGCGGTGACCACGGGGAAGACCGAGACCTGGATCCGGTCCACGAGGCCGGCCGCGAGCAGGGCCCAGTTCATCGACAGGCTGCCGTGCGAGCGCAGCGGCACGTCGGAGGTCTCCTTGAGCCGGGCGACGACCTCGACCGCGTCGCCGGCGACGACGGTGGCGTCGGGCCAGTCCTGCGGTCCCGTGAGCGTCGACGACACCACGGTCGTCGGCATGGAGAGGAGCGCCGCGACGTCGGGATCGCGCCCCTCGACGCTCGCGGTTCCCGGCCCGAGCAGGGAGACGAACTGACGGAACGTGGTCGCGCCCAGCACCAGCCGCTGGTCGGGGGCGTAGGCGGCCAGCCGGCGCTCGAGGAACCCTGGCCCCTGCCTGCCCCAGTAGCCGCCCCAGTCCCCGTGCTCATCGAACGAGCCGTACCCGTCCAGGCTGCAGAAGACGTCGAAGGTGTAGGTGGCGGTCATGGGTCGTCCTCCGGTGCGGGCACGCGTGGTGCGGTCCTGGCAAGGACGGCGGCGGGGACCGCGACTCATCGGCCCGCGGCGTCCGGCGCGGACCCGGCACGTCCGGGGCGGCGCGGACCCGGCGCGTCCCGGCGCGTCCCGGGGCGTCCCGGGGTGGCCCGGGGGACACGCGGTGGGCCAGGGCGCAGGACGAGCGACCGCCCGACCCTCACCCGAGGCCGAGCACCAGGTCGCGGACGGCCTCCGGCTGCGAGAGGAACGGGTGGTGGCCGGCGTCGAGCTCGACGACGCGGCCCGCCCGCTCCGCGAACCGCCGCTGGGCGGCGGCGGGGGTCCCCAGGTCGTCCGCGCAGACGAGGTACGTCGACGGGACGTCGTGCCACGCCGCGGCGCGCACGGGCGCCTCGAGGACCGAGAGGCTCTGCGGGGCGATCCGCTCCGTCGCGTCGCGCCGCGTCCCGGGGTCGCAGTCCTGCAGGAACACGTCGGCCAGTGCGTCGGCCCGCACCGAGAACGTGCCGCCCTCCGGGTCGACCTCGAGGAACGGCGCCGGCTCCTCCGGGCCGAACGTCGAGAGGCTCTCGCCGGGCTCCGGCAGGTAGCTCGACACGAGCAGCAGGTGCCGCACGACGTCGAGCCCGGCGGCCGCCTCCGCGGCCACGACGCCGCCGTAGCTGTGGCCGACCACCACGACGGGGCCGTCGTCCGCGGTGATGGCGGCCCGGACCGCCGCGACGTCCGCGTCGAGCCCCGGGCCCGCCGCGTCGGGGGCGGGGCCGGCCTCGCCGCAGCTCGGCAGCCCGGGCGCGACGCTGCGCACCCCGTGCCCCGCCAGCCCGGCGGCGGCGCGGTGCCACCACCACTCCCCGTCCCTCACGCACGCCCCGTGCACGAACACGACCCTCATCCGACGCTCCCCGTTCCTCGTTCGACCGGCCCGACAAACGGTAGACGTACCGCCCGTTACGTGAAAAGGTCCGGGCATGGGACGGCGCCCGCAGCCCGAGATCCGCGAACGGCTGATCGACGCCTGCACCGACCACGCGCTCGAGCACGGCCTGCCCGACCGGCTCGCCCCGTTCTCGGCTGCGACGGGGGCGTCGAACCGGATGCTGATCTACCACTTCGGCACCCGCGACGGCCTGCTCCGCGAGGTCCTGCGGCGGGCGCGCGAGCGGCAGCTGGAGGCCTTCGGTGCGCTGCTCCGGGTC
>WLOB01000194.1 GCA_009699505.1 Actinomycetota bacterium
CTCGAGCTCGGCGGCGGTGTCCTCGACCGTGTCGTGCAGGAGCGCCGCGACGACGGCCTCCGTGTCGAGGTGCATCCCGGCGCAGATCTTCGCGACCTCGACGGGGTGGGCGATGAACGGCTCGCCCGACTTGCGCCGCTGCTCGCGGTGGTGCAGGCAGGAGAAGCGGAACGCGTCGTCGACCCGCTCGACGTCGATGGCCGCGCGGTCCTCCTCGGCGTGCTCCGCGATCACCGCGTGCAGGTCGGCGCGCAGCGACAGCTCCTCGGCCGTCAGGACCTCGCCGTCCTGGGCGGCCTCCGCCACGTCGTCCGGACCCACCTCGGGCCCGCCCTGTCCGACGCCGGGGCCGCCCGTGGCGAGCTCCGCGGCGGACAGGCCGACGCGGTCGCGCGAGCGCTCGTCCGTCACGGGCACGCCGCCGGCGCGCACCGTGCCGTCCTCGGCCCGCACGGGCGCGGGGGCGGCGTCGAGGCTCGCCGGGGCGGGCTCGAGGCCGTCGGGGGCGGTCACCGCACCGGGACCGGTCGCGGGAGCGTGCCGGTCAGCCATGCGTGGCGCTCCCTGCCGCGAGCGGTCCACGCGCGGGCCGTCGGCCCGTCGTCGAGCGGCCGGACGGGGCCGTCGGCCACGGCGACGATCCGCTCCGCGCGATCGACGGCGATCGCCCCGGACTCCTCGAGGACCCGGAGCAGGAGCCCGAGCCACCAGCCGGGGAGGTCCGGCTCCGCGAGCGCGCCCACGGGCGTAGGTCCGTCGCGGCGCAGCCGGCGGTAGAGGGCCGTCGCCCCGCTCCGCAGGTCGTGTTCGCGTCCGAGCGCATCTAGCGTGAATCGTAGCTCAGGGTCCCCCCATGCCCGCCAGGGCTGCACGCCCGCGAGCACGTCGAGCACCGCGACGTGCGCGGGGTCGCTCGGCGGATCGAGCGCGACGAGGTGCACCGTGCCGTCCAGCGAGCGCGGGGTGCGGGCCACGCTCCACCAGTCCGTGAGCGCGAAGCCGCCGACCACCTGTGAGAGCGGGCCGATCCGTCGGACGGCGTCGGCGACGACGACCGTGACGGCCTCCCCCGTGCCCACGAGCGCGGCGATCGCCGCGGCGGCGCCGGAGGCGGACCGGTCGGCGAAGCGGGTGCGCCAGTCGGCCGCCCCCGGCTCCGCGGCGAGCACGGCGGGCAGGCCGTCCGGGGCCTCCAGGACGGCCAGGGCGGCGTCCGCCGCCTCGCCGTCGAGACGGTCGACCGTGGCAGGCGCCGGGTGCGCGAGCTCGCGGACGCGCAGCCGGGGGGTCACGTTGCCGCGGAAGGCGTGGCGCTCGAGCACGTAGGTGCCCGCGATCGGGCCGCCGGCGTACGCGGCGGCCTCGTCCGGGCCGGGGATGCGGTCGCGGCCGAAGGCCACCGCGGCGACGCGGGAGGAGCCGGACGAGAGCGTGAAGGCGATGTGCGCGCCCGCCGCGCCGAGCGGCCGCACGCCCTCGGCGCGGCCGGACGGCACGAGCAGCACGGGCTCGGGGTTGCCCTCCCCGAACGGCCCGAGGGCGGAGAGCTCGTCCGCCAGCGCCATCCCGAGCTGCGCGCCCCCGACGACCGCGTCGACGACCTCCACGGGCTGCAGCGCGTCCTCGTCGAGGTGCTCCGCGGCGTAGGCGCGCAGGGCCGTCGTGAACGCGGGCAGGTCGGCGGGCCGGAGCGTCAGGCCGGCGGCGGCGCGGTGGCCGCCGTGGCGCAGGAGGTGCTCCGCGCAGGCGTCGAGGCCGGCGAGCAGGTCGAACCCCGGCACGGACCGCGCCGAGCCGGTCAGCTCGTCGCCGCGGGTCCCCAGGAGGATCGCGGGCCGCCCGAAGCGCTCGACGATGCGGGAGGCGACGATGCCGACGACGCCGGGGTGCCAGTCCTCCCCCGCCAGGACGTACGCGGGCTGCGGGCCCTGGGCCGCGGCCTGCGCCTCGGCCTCCTGCAGGATCCGGCGCTCGACCTCGCGACGGTCGAGGTTGCAGCGGTCGAGCCGGTCCGCGAGGCGGCGGGCCTCGGTCTCGTCGCCCGCGAGGAACAGCTCGACGCCGGGGTCGGCGCGCCCGATGCGGCCCGCGGCGTTGATCCGCGGGGCCAGGCGGAAGCCGACGGCGGTGGCGTCGATGTCCGACGGCGAGGTCTGCGAGACGTCGAGCAGCGCCCGCAGGCCGGGGCGGCGGGAGTCGGCGATGGCGCGCAGGCCCTGCCGGACGATCCAGCGGTTCTCGCCGGTGAGCGGCACGACGTCGGCGATCGTCGCCAGGGCGACGACGTCGAGGTCGACGTCCGCGTCCCGCGGGTCCAGGCCGGCGGCCTGCAGCAGCGCGCCCGAGAGCCGCCAGGCGACCGCGGCGCCGCAGAGCTGCGGGTAGGGGTAGCGCCCGTCGCCGGGGTGGACGATCGGCACGTCGGGCAGGACCCCGTCGGCGCGCGGGCGGTGGTGGTCCGTGATGACGAGGTCCAGGCCCAGCTCCGTCGCCAGCGCGGCCTCGTCCACGGAGGTGATGCCGCAGTCGACGGTGACGACGAGGCCCGCGCCCTCGGCGGCGAGGCGGCGCACCGTGCGCTCGTGCAGGCCGTAGCCGTCCTCGACGCGGTGGGGCAGGAACCAGTCGGCCTGCGCGCCGACCTGGCGGAGCGCGCGCACGCGGGTGGCGGTGGCGCAGACGCCGTCGCAGTCGTAGTCGCCGTGGACGACGATCCGCGAGCCGGCGCGGGCGTGCCGGAGCAGCACCCCGGCGGCCTCGGCCAGGCCCTCGAAGGCCTCGAGCGGCGGGTGCTCGTCCGCCGCGAGGAAGTGCGCGGCGGCGGCCGGGTCGTCGAAGCCGCGACGGACGAGGACCTCGGCGCAGACGGGGCCGACGCCGAGCGCGTCCTGCAGGGCCGCGACCCGGGCGGCCGGCGCGGGCGGGATCTCGAAACGCACCCGTCGAGGGTAGGCCCCGGGACGGACGGCAGCGTCGCCGCCGTCCCGGGCGGCCGGGGCGGGTGGACGGGCGTCTCACGGCGCGCCGTCCGGCCGGCGCGGGGACGCCGGCCCACGGCGTCCCCGCGCGGGGCTCAGGCCTCGGTGGAGCCGGTGCCGCGCGCCTCGGCGGCGGCCTCGCGGCGGGCGCCGTAGAACCAGAGCGCCACGAGGGCGATCAGCGTGCCGGGGATCCCGAGGACGACGGTCACGACGTCCGTCGCGTCCCGCGAGGGCATGTCGAGCCCCGAGAGCAGCAGACCGCCGACGACGCCGCCGACGATCGCGACGGCGAAGGCGCCGACGATGCCGCCCGCGAAGCGGTCCGGCACGAAGACGGTGAAGTGCCAGATGGCGAGCGCGATGAGCACCCAGACCAGGATCGCCATGTCAGTCCTCCGTGGTGCCGCCGGGGGCGGTCGTCGTGTCCTGCGGGCTCATCGCTTCTTCCTCTTCGGGCGACGGCCCGGGTCGTCCCGGAACGTCACCTCCTCCGGGGAGAGGTCCGCGGCGCGCTGCACCGGGCCGGGGGCCTCGGGTGCGGCGTCGGGCGCGGGCTGGTCCGGGACGGCGGGCGACGTCGCCGGACGGCGCGCGGCCGCGCGGCGCTCGGCGCGGTTCGTCGGCTCCCCCGTCGACAGCTCGGGCGGCTCGACGACGCGGCCGCGCGTCTGGGCCTCCGCGCCCTCGACGCCGAGCTCGCGGACCATCTCGGCGAACTCCGCTGCCGAGACCTGCTCGCCCGCGGCGTCCGGGGTCGTCACGCGCGAGCTCGCGCGCCGCTTCCTCGCGGCGTCGACGTCGACCTCGTTGCCGCCCTTCTCCGGGTACGGCGGCAAGGTGCCGCCGTTGGCGGCCGTCAGGCGGGCGCGGCGGGCCTTGAAGGCGGGCACGCGCTCCATCCACTCCGTGAGCACCGGGGCGGCGATGAAGACCGACGAGTAGGCGCCGGAGATCGTGCCGATGAGCATCGCCAGGGCGAAGTCCTTCAGCGTGTCGCCGCCGAAGAGGAACAGCGCCAGGGTCGGCAGGCCGGTCGAGAACGAGGTGACCAGCGAGCGGCCGAGGACCTCGCTCATGGAGCGGTTGACGATCTGCGAGAACGCCGCCGACGGCAGTCTGTTCAGGTTCTCGCGGACGCGGTCGAACACGATGATCGTGTCGTAGAGCGAATAGCCGATGATCGTGAGCAGGGCGGCCACCGTCGACGCGGTGACCTCCGCCCCGGTCAGGGCGTAGATGCCCGCGGTGATCAGCAGGTCGTGGACCACCGCGATGAGGATCGGGACCGTGTAGCGCAGCCCGAACCGGAACCAGATGACGAACGCGATCAGCGCGAACGACGCGAGGATCGCCACCACCGCGGTGCGCGCGACCGTCTCCCCGAACGTCGGGCCGACGGTGTTCGAGTTCAGGTCGTCCGGCTGGACGCCCACGCCCGTCTGCAGCGCCCGGTTGACCCGGGTCTGCTCGGCCGTCGACAGGTCCTCCGTCTGGATCTGGAAGCGCGAGCCGTCGTTGACGGACTGGATCTTCGCCTCGCCCTGCCCGACGGGCCGCAGCGCGCTGCGGACGTCGTCGACGGTCGTGCCCGGACGGGCGGTCGCGGTGATCTGCGTGCCCGACTCGAAGTCGATGCCGAAGTTCAGGCCCTTCGCGCCGACGGCGATGGCGCCGACGGCGAGGATGAGGCCGGACGCGGCGAAGAACCAGCGGCCGGCGCCGTAGAAGTCGAACCGGTGCCAGATCGGGTTGCGCTTGCGGGCGCCGAGCGCCGCCGGGCTCGACATGAGCTTGGAGCGGCCGGCGATGCCGAGGATCGCCCGGGTCAGGAGGACCGCGGTGAACATCGACAGCAGCACGCCGATGCCGAGCGTGAACGCGAAGCCCTTGACGCCGGCGGTGGCGACGAGGAACAGCACGAACGCGACGAGGAACGTGATGACGTTGCCGTCGATGATCGCGGACAGGCCCTTGCGGTAGCCGTCCTTGATCGATCTCTGGACGGATCTCCCCGCCTGCAGCTCGTCCTTGAACCGTTCGAAGATGACGACGTTGGCGTCGGCGGCCACGGCGATCGTGAGGATCAGCCCGGCGATGCCCGGCAGGGTCAGGACGACCGGGACGAGCTTGATGATCGCCAGGAACAGCAGCGTGTAGACGGCGAGGCCGAGGACGGCGATGACGCCGAGCGCGCGGTAGAAGACGAGCAGGAAGATCGCGACGACGCCGAAGCCGACCGCACCGGCCAGGAGGCCCTGCGAGAGCGCCTCCTCGCCGAGGGTCGCGGAGACCTGCTGCGACGAGATGACGTTGAGCTTCAGCGGCAGGGAGCCGGACTTCAGAAGGTTCGCGAGGCTCTTGGCCTGCTCGAAGGAGAACGAGCCGGAGATCTGCGAGCCGCCGGAGCCCGAGATGCCCTCGGGGTACTCCTGGAAGTCGATCGTCGGCGACGAGATCGCCTGCTGGTCGAGGACGATCGTGAAGTGCTGGTTGCAGGCGTCGCCCTGCTGCGCCTTCGTCAGGCCACGGGTCTGGATGCAGTTCGCGGCGCCGCGCTCGGCGATCTCCCGCGTCGTGTTGCGCCAGCGGTTCTTGCCGTTGTCCGTGAACTCGAAGGAGACGAGCGGGCCGTTCTGCCCGACGCCCTGCCCGACGCCCTGCGACGGGTTCTTGATGTCGTCGCCCAGGAGGCCCGGGCGGTCGCGGATGATGAACCAGCGGTCGCCGGCGTTCACCACGCGGCCGTCGGTGTTCACGTTGTTGGCGGCCTGGATGATCCGCCAGCCCTCGTTGACCTTCACGAAGCGCTTGTCGGCCGTCGGCTGGCCGTTGCCGTCCAGGGCGCGGCGGAGCGTCGGGTTGCGGCTCGTGCGCAGGTCCGCGGTCAGCTCGGCGACCGATGCGCTCGGCGTCGTGTTCAGGACCTTCTTGGCCTTGTCGTCGACGAGGTACCACTGTTCGCCGGCCTGGGTCGGGATCGTGCCGGCCGGGTTCGTCCGCCGCGGGAACTTCGACGCGCGCAGGACGGCTCCGTACTGCGACAGGGCGACCGGGTTGTTGATCTCGGCGCCGCCGATGCCGATGCCGCCGGCGTTGGCGCCCGTGACGCGCTGGTCCGCGGCGTCGAGGCGGCCGCCGGGCCCGGCGACGTTCGCCTCCCAGTCGTAGAACGCGAGCTGGGCGGTGGTGCCGACGCGGCGCTGGGCCTCGGCGGTGTTCGTGATCGCCGGGAGCGACACGACGATCTGGTCCGTGCCGGAGCGCTGGATCTCGGACTCGCCGACGCCGAACTGGTTGATGCGGTCCTGCATCACGTCGATCGTGCGCTGGATCGCGTCGTCCGTGACGCCCTCGCCCTTGGTCCCGCTGACCTGGTAGACGAGCTGGACGCCGCCCTGGAGGTCCAGGCCGCGCTTGGTCGGCTTCGTCACCAGGACGACGACCGAGGCGGCGACGAGGATCGCCACGAGCAGCAGGATGAGGGACTGGCGGCGACGTTCGGTCATAGCGCAGCGGCCAGCGTACCGACCGGATGCGAACGCCGAGCCGTGCCCCCGCGCCGCGCGCTCCGGCCCTCCCGGCGGGCCGTCCGGCGCGGAACGCCGACGTTCATGTGACGTTCATCCGGCGTTCACGCCGCCCGGCCGCCGCGCGGTGGGCGTTCGCGGCGCGTCCGAACGGGTAAGGACCCGGGTTTCGACCGTCGTGCGCCGGCTCAGGCGCCGGGGACCGCGAGGCCGAGGTGCTCGAACGCCAGGGGCGTCGTGATCCGTCCGCGCGGGGTGCGCTGGAGGAGCCCCTGCTGCAGCAGGTAGGGCTCGTAGACGTCCTCGACGGTGTCGGCCTCCTCGCCGACCGCGGCCGACAGCGTCGAGAGGCCGACGGGGCCGCCGGCGAACATCGCGCAGATGCAGCGCAGGATCTCGCGGTCCAGGCGGTCGAGGCCCAGGGCGTCGACGCCGAGCAGGTCGAGCGCCTCGGCGGCGGCGTCCGCGGTGACGGTGCCGCCGTGGCGCACCTCGACGTAGTCCCGCACGCGCCGCAGGAGGCGGTTGGCCACGCGTGGGGTGCCGCGCGAGCGCAGGGCGACCATGCGGGCGCCGTCGTCCTCGACGGCCATCCCCAGCAGGCCGGCGGACCGCCGGACGATCGAGACGAGGTCGTGCAGCTCGTAGGGCTCGAGGCGCTGCTGCAGGCCGAAGCGGTCGCGCAGCGGCCGGGTCAGGAGGCCCGCGCGGGTCGTCGCGCCGACGAGGGTGAAGGGCGGCAGGTCGAGCGTGACGACGCGCGCCCCGATGCCCTGGCCGATCGTGACGGGGAGCTGCCGGTCCTCCATCGCCGGGTAGAGCGTCTCCTCGAGCGCCTTGGGCAGGCGGTGCAGCTCGTCGACGAAGAAGACGCTGCCGGGCTGCAGCGCGGTCAGGAGCGCGGCGATGTCGGCCTTGCGCTCGAGCGACGGCCCGGCGGTCGGCACGAAGGGCGCGTCCATCTCCTCCGCGAGGATCCGGGCGAGCGAGGTCTTGCCGAGGCCCGGAGGACCGGCCAACAGCACGTGGTCGAGGGTCTCCCCCCGCCCCCGGGCCGCGTCGATGGCGATCTTGAGCTGGTCGCGGACGTGGGTCTGGCCGACGAACTCGTCCAGGCTGCGCGGCCGGAGGGAGAGGTCCTCGGCCTCCTCGCCCGGCAGCGGCTCGGGGTCGGGCAGGCGGAAGGGGTCCTCGTCCCCGTCGGGCGAGCGGATGCCCTGGCCGATCGGGGGCAGGCCCGCGCCGTCCCCCGCGTTCGTGCCGCGGCCGCTCACGCGCGGGACCTGCGCAGGGCGTCCGCGATGAGCTCGGCGGCGGTGTCGCCGTGGGAGACGGCGAGCAGGGCGTCGACCTCCTCGGGCGAGAGGCCGAGCCCGAGCAG